>DATAGN010000385.1:0-26918 GCA_036263715.1 Ramlibacter sp. | reverse complement strand
AGCGGGTGGGGAATGCCCCGCTCCTAGGATGGACTCACCCCTTCACTCCACGGAAAGTCCCGCATGAGCGCACGCGCCCACCTCGTCGTCCCTTCCCGGATCCTGCCTACCGCCGCCGCCGTGGCCTTGCTGGCGTTGGCCGCCGGCTGCGCCAGCAACCTGGGCGGCGACTGGACGGCGGCGCGTTCCGCCGAGGCGCACCAGCAGGGACTGTCCGAGGCCCGGCTGGCGCGGATCGCACCGGCGATGAAGCAACAGATCGACACCGGCATGTTCCCCGGTGCGGTGACGCTGGTCGCGCGCAACGGCAAGGTGGTGCACTACGAAGCGCACGGCCACCTGGACGAAGCCAGGACGCGGCCGATGCAGAAGGACTCGCTCTTCCGCCTCGCGTCCATGACGAAGCCGATCGTGACCACCGCCGCGATGATGCTGGTGGAGCAGGGCAAGATGAAGATCAACGATCCCGTCGTGACCTGGCTGCCGGAGTTGAAGGACCTGAAGGTCGAGACGGCATCCGGCGACGTGGCGCTGGCCCGCCCGCTGCAGGTGATCGACCTGATGCGGCACACCTCGGGGCTGGTCTACGCGGGCAGCACGCGGTCGCCCCGCATCAAGAAGATGTACGAGGACCTCAGCATCGAGGCGCGCGAAGTCGACATCACGACGGAACAGATGCTGCAGAACCTGGGCCGCATCCCGCTGGCGCACCAGCCGGGCACGTTCTGGGAGTATTCGATCTCCACCGACGTGCTGGGACTGCTGCTCGAACGCGTGGAGAAGAAGCCGCTGGACGCGATCCTGAAGGAGATGCTGTTCGACCCGCTCGGCATGAAGGAGACCACGTGGTGGGTGCCGGCCGCGCAGTCGCATCGCATGGCCGAAGCGCTGAACGCCGATCCGCTGAAGGCCGGCATGCTCAAGGGCTACCGGCAGTCGTACGACCCGAAGGGCAAGAGCTACTTCAAGGGCGGCGCGGGGCTGGTGAGCACCGCGCCGGACTACCTGCGTTACGCGCAGATGATGGTCAACGGCGGCGAGCTGGATGGCCGCCGCTACCTGTCGCGCAAGACGGTCGAATTCATGCTGTCGCAGCACACGGTGGGCATGGGCGGCAGCCCCATTGCATCGACGGGGCCGGGCTACGGCTTCGGCATCGGCTTCGGCGTGCGCCAGGACGAGGGCATGGGCTGGACGCCGGGCTCCAAGGGCGACGCGATGTGGGCGGGCGCCTGGGGCACCAGCTTCTGGATCGACCCCAAGGAAAAGCTGGTCGGCATCCTGATGGCGCAAGGCCCGTCGACGCGCGGCCACACGCGCATGCTGTACAAGAACCTGGTGTACGGCGCGCTGGTGAACTAGGCCCGGTCAGCTACGTGCGGGTGAGCGGGCGGACCACGTTCGGAGTACGGCGCCATCCGCCGCACTGCGAAGCATTGGCGATCAGCTCCGCTTGTTAGCGGATGTCGACGATCGATGCCAGGGAAGCAGGTCACAAGAATTCCCGCCGGTCGGCCGCTACATTGGCCCTCTTTCGAGAGGCAGCGACGATGGCAACGCAATTAAGTCCGCGCTACGACATCCGATTCCAGCCTGATGGTCTGCCGCAGGTCGAGCCCGACAGCGGGTTCTGGTTGCGCTGCCCTCCGTTGAGAGTGCCGTCGCTCGAGGAGGTCAGGGCAGAACTGCAGCGGGTCCCGCCTGGCGAAGACAGTTTCCCGCCCACGATCGCGGACGAGCAGAAGGAGTTCATCGAACTGCAGTCGTTCTATAAGTCGAACGTCTCCAACAAGCCTCCGCCGGCGAGCACCAGCCTCTTCCTCTCTGACCCGCTGTTCTTCCGACGCCCACCAGCGGGCGCGGTGCTGAGCCCGGCCTCACCGGGAGGCCCGCTCACCGGACCAGAACTGGCCAGCTTGTTCGAGAACGAGACGCCGGGCTTGTGGCATCGTCATGTCGTCAACGTGTTTCTCGACCCGGAGCTGGGACCGCGCTCGGCGGCGGCGGCACTATCGCCGCCCCGGCAAGCCCTGATCTGGGCCGCGCTGGACGTAGCGATCCTGGCGAGCCTTACTGCCGCATGGAACTACAAGTGGATCGCTGCCGGCTTGCCGCAGATCGACTACCGACGTCGTCCAGCGGAATATGCCAGGGCGCAGCAAATCGATCCGAAGGTCTTCCAGGTCTTGTACGACCTGGAACGCACAACCAGGGACGGCCGCATCTTCCGCGACCCCGCACGTCGACGCGGAACACCGGCGTGCCAACCTCCTGGATGCACGCCGCTGTTTCCGGGCACGCCCAGGCACCCTGCCTATCCATCCGGGCACAGCACCTACAGCGCCGCTGCCAGCCACGTCCTGGGCTGCCTGTTTCGCGGCCATGAGGACCCGCGGCTTCCAGGCAAGCCGGCGCTGGAGACTGAATTCACCAAGCTCGCCACCGACATCGGTGTCGCCCGCCTGCACGGAGGCGTGCACTGGCGGCAAGACCATGTTTTCGGTCAAGCGGTGGGCAACGCAGTCGGTCGCCTTGTCATCGCACAGTTGAACGCTACCGGCATTCCCGTGCCCTCTCGACCGGTAAGCGACCCACCGGACGCGGTCGAACTCGAACGCGCAGCCACTCAGTTCGCCATTCGCTGCGGAGAGGTTCAGAGCGACTTCTGCGGGGCCGTAGCCAAGGAAACGCAGCGCGCCATGGTGCTGCAGAACGTCCCGCTAGATGCGCTCTCCGCGAAGGAGGCGAGAAGCGCGCCGGAGAAGAACGTGCGAAAAACAGCGAAGTCCCCCCGCCGAAAGAAGTAGCGCGTCGGAGTGCAGCAGCCACGCGTCAACCGTTTCAAGCCAGCCGCGGCTTCCCCATGCCGTGCAGCGGCAGCCAGCGCGTGAGTTCGTCCATCAACGTGCCGAGGTCCATCGGCTTGACCAGGTAGGCGTCCATGCCGGCCTCGGCACAGTGGTCGACCTCGTCGTTCATGGCGTTGGCGGTGCACGCCACGATGGGGCAACGCGCGCCCGGCCTGGCCGATTCGAGATCGCGGATAGAACGCGCGAGGTCGTAGCCGCTCATCACCGGCATGTTGCAGTCCGTCAGCACCAGGGAGAAGCGCCCCGTCTTCCACAAGGCCAAGGCTTCGGCGCCGTTGCCCGCGCTTTCCACGGAGTAGCCCAAGGCGGTGACCTGGCTGGCCAGCAGCAGCCGGTTGGTGGCATGGTCGTCCACCACCAGCACCAGGGGCTTGCCGGGCTCGTGCTCCACCAGCGGCGCGGGTTCCGACACCGGCGCAGGCGACATGGCGGCGTGCCCTTCCGGCCGCTCCAGCGCCGGCAGCATCGCCGGGTCCGCCATGCCGAACGTGACGTCCAGGATCATGGTCGTGCCGTTGCCCGGCTCGCTCACCATGTCGATGCTGCCGCCCATCAACTCCGCCAGGCGCCGCGAGATCGCGAGGCCGAGCCCGGTACCGCCATGGCGCCGGCTGCTGCCCAGGTCGGCCTGCGTGTACGGCGTGAAGAGCTTGCGCTGGTCCTCCGGCGAGATTCCGACGCCGGTGTCCTTGACGTAGAAACGCAGCCGATCGCGGCCAGCAGCGCGCTCCATCAGGTCCGCGGTGATGTACACCTCGCCGCGCTGCGTGAACTTGATGGCATTGCTCACCAGGTTGCCCAGGATCTGGCGCAGGCGCAGGCCGTCGACCATCAGCGCCGGGCTGATGCGCGGATCGATCCGGCACGAGAGCACCAGGCCCTTGCTGCTGGCGTTGGCCATGAAGGCGTCGCGCACCTCCTCCACCAGGTGCCGCACGCGCGTGGGCTCCGGCCGGATATCCATGCGGTTCGCCTCGATCTTCGAGAGGTCCAGGATGTCGTCGATGATGCGCAGCAGGCTCTTGCCCGACTCGCGGGCCACGCGCAGCGTGGAGCGCTGGGATGCATCCAGCTTCGTCAGGCTCAGCATCTCCAGCATGCCCAGCAGCCCGTTCATGGGCGTGCGGATCTCGTGGCTCATGGTCGCCAGGAAGGTGCTCTTGGCTTCGTTGGCGGCGTTCGCTTCCTGCTTGGCGAGTTCGGCTGCCACGCGGTCGGCGATTTCGCTGCGCAGCTGCTCGTTGGCCTGCGCCAGGTCCTGCGTCTCCTTGCGCAGCAGCTCGTTGATCTTCAACAGGCTGTGGCGGTGCTCCTCGGACCGGCGCGTCAGGTGCGTGTCGAACAAGGACCCGAGCAGCGCGGTGCCGAGCAGCATGGCGGTGAGGCCCGCGATGGTTGCGGCCAGCCTGAAGTTGTTGACCTCCGGCGAAGGAACCGTGCAGACACTGTCGGGCGAGAAAACCGCAGCGGCCATGCCCGTGTAATGCATGCCGACGATGGCCACGCCCATGATGACGGCGCTGCCGCCTCGCTTGAGCAGCGGGTTGCTGATGTCGTGCGCACGCAGGGTCACGAACAGCCACAGCGCCACGTACGACGCGCCCATGGCGATCAACACCGACAGGGCGAACAGGAGGGGGTCGTACTGGATGCCGGGGCTGATCTCCAGCGCGCCCATGCCCACGTAGTGCATGGAGGCGATGCCGGCGCCCATGACGGCGCCGCACAGCAGCAGCTTGCCGGGCGACATGCGGTCGCTGCTCACCATGTACAGCGCGAAGCCCGAGATCAGTACGGCAATCAGCAGGGACAACGCCGTCCACCCCAGGTGGTACGTCATCTCGATGCCGATGCTGGCCGCCAGCATGCCCACGAAGTGCATCGACCAGATGCCCGTGCCCATGGCGATGGCGCTGCCCGAGAGCCAGAACAGCGGTGCCCCGCGGCCGCGCGCGTTGGCGACGTTGGAGACCAGGTTCAGCGCGACATACGACGCCAGGATCGCGACGACGAGCGAGGTGGCAACGAGCCAGAAGTTGTAGGTGACCTGCATGCTGCCTCGCGGAGCCGGAAGGGTCCGATCCCGGAGGATAGCCAGCTCAGCCGTTCTTGGATAGGCCGGCGGCGCCGCGATGCCCGCGGTTGTGCAGTACTGCCCGGTGGACGCTCCGTTGCGCTGGAGGTCGGTGTCAGCGCGTCTTCATGGCGGGACCGGCGCCCGCCATCTGCGTGTTCTGCGGCGTGTTCTGTAGCGTGTTCTGCTGCACGGTCTTCAGCAGCGCGGCCCGCTCGACGTCCGCCCGCACGGCATCGGCCAGCGACCGGTGCGTGACGGGGCCGTCCTGCCGGCCGCAGTACACCCCCTGGTCCGACACCACCATGGTGACGCCGGGTCCGAACTTCTCGTGCAGGGCCTCGTTCAGCGGCAAGGACAGGTCCACGGGCGCGGTGGACGTCTCGGTCACCAGCACGCCGTCGGCCCAGTAGAGGCTGTAGCACGTGGCTTGCGCGGTGCCGGTGGCCAGCAGTGCGGCCGCGGCCGCCCAGGTCTTGAAGTTCATGGTTTCTTCCCCTTCGTGCGGACAAGCTTCCGCGCGGCGGGGAGGCTGCGTCAACGGTTTGGTCGTGCGCAGGCGACGTCCGGCGCGTTGGCCGGACGAGGTGTTCGCAAGCGGGGATGGGCGGTGCGCGTTCGCAACCGAATGCAACGCGCCTACGCGCTGACGATCACCTGGAAGCCGCCGAAGATCATCCGCTGGCCGTCAAAGGGCATGGGGTTCATGCCCTTCTGCAGCCGCGGATCTGCCATCGACCGCTTCATGCCCTCGTCGCGCACTGCGCGCGAGGGCCACACGATCCACGAGAACACCACCGCCTCGTCTTTCTTGCGCTGCACCGCCATGGAGAACGAGGTGACCTTGCCCTCCGGTACGTCGTCGCCCCAGCACTCCACGACCGAGAGCGCGCCGTTTTCCTTGAACACTTGCGAGGCGGTCTGCGCCACCTCGAGGTATTTGTCGCGGTTGGCCGTGGGCACGGCGAGGACGAAGCCGGCTACGTAGTTCATCGCTGGTCTCCTGTTGGAAGGCTGCACCACGCAGCCTGCATGAGGACGACGAGCGATGCAGTGCCATTTCGACATCTGGAGGTGTAACAGGATGCCCGGACCACCGCTCGGGCGGCGGGGGGCTCAGGCGCGTCACTTGCAGGGCACGACGAAGTTGACGTGGATGTGGTCGTCGTGCCGCACGCGGTCGTCCCAGTTCGGGAAAGGGATGTTGCTCTTCAACCAGGTGCCGCGCGCGGTGCGGAACAGGGGCGGCCGCAGCTCGCGCTCGAAGACGACCAGGGCGAGGCCGCTGCCATGCTTGCGCGCGGACACATGCAGCTGGTACAGGAGTTCGCCAAGGTTGGCGTAGTCGATGGTGTGGGTGGCGTTCTCGCCGGCCGCATTGAAGTCGACCTGGTAGCCGTAGCCGTTGTCCGCGCGGTTCGGGAACTGCACGGCGTTGCCTTGCTTGTCCACGACAGGGACGAACAGGTCGACGGAGGTGCCGTTCTGGTGCGTCTGGTGCGGCGGGATCGGCCCGCCTTGCGCCAGGCCGGTCTCGCCATAGACCCACCGGATCGTCGGGCGCTCTACAGCGAGCGCCGCGAACGCATCGAGCACGATGGTGTGCACCAGCGAGTGCACGTATACCCGGCCTGCCGAGATCGGTCCCTGCGCCATGCGCACGAAGTTGGGGCCTTCGCGCGGCAGGCTCACGGTGCCTTCCACCCGCCCATTGCCGGGCGTACCGTAGCAGGTGCTCTGGGCAGTGGCGGCGACCGGAGCAAGCAGGCAGGCCGCCAGGAGGACGGGCATCAATTGCAATTGCGCAGCGCCTGGTACTCGAACTCGCGCTCACGCGCCCAGCCGACTTCCTTCTCGTCCGGGATCGGGGCACTGTCTGCCGAGCCCGTCAGGCGGATGAACTCACCCTTGCGGGCGACGGCACGCAAAGCCAGGTACTGGTTCAACGTGCCGCTCTGCGTCTTGCCGTCGGCGGCCGCGTAGATCGCCACCTTCACGGGCTTGGGGGTTTTGCCGCCGAGGCCCTTCGGGACGACGCATTGCGGCCAGCTGTCAGCCGCTGCCACGGGCTGCGGCTGGAAAGCGAGCAGGAAGGCTGCGGCGAGCGCAACGGGGACGACGATCATCTTCAGCATTGTTGAATCTCCATCACCACTTGTCATCGTTCTTCTTGCCAGCCGGGGCATCGCCGTCGGCTTCCGCGGGCGTCGGGCCGCGGCGCGGCGCCGGCTTGCCGGCGACTGTCGCAGCGGCGGCCGCACCCGGCTCTCCCTTGGCGACCGCTGCGGCAAGCACCGGCACGGCCAGGGACTTCATCTCGGCACGCACCTGCAGGCCAGCGACCGGCAGGTTGTCCAGGTTCGAGCGCACGTTCTCCAGGTGCCCGTACGACAGGTTGGGCGTGACGCGGTCGATCACCAATTCGCAGCAGGGCGACTCCATGCGGCCAAGGCTCTGGCCGGTCTGCGGATCCTTCATCTCGGAGCCCATGGCAGCGACGGCGTAACGCGCGCCCTCGCGCACTGCCAGGCCGCCCTGGCTCAGGACCACATTGGTCCCGTCCCGCGCGACCACCGTGATCGGGAAAGTGCGCTGCAGGATGGAACTCACCACGCCCTTGACAAGCTCGTCGCTCATGTCCGTCATCACCTTGCCGCCGTCCACGCCGGTTCCCAGCGTGGTGGCCTCGGTCGCGGGAGCCTGCCCGCGCAGCGACTCGGACGCCATCACCTGACGCGTGGCGACGTTCACCAGTTTCTGCGAAATGGCCCAGCCGCCCGAGTAGCTGACCAGCTCGCGGTCGCTGGTGCGCAGTTGCCGCGCCTGGCGGTTGTAGGCGAAGTTGGAGATGCGCGCGCTCCACACGATATCCGCGCTCGCGGCCTGCGACAGCTTCGCGAGTTCGGCGCTCGGTGCCTGCCCCGAGGAAATCATGTTCAGCTCCTGCTCGATCTCGGGGCTGAACTCGCGATCCAGCACGGCGAAGCGCCCGGTCTGCACCAAGGCATCGCTGATGCGCTGGCGCAGCGTCGCCGCCACGTCCGCGGCCGGCACCGACTTGTCGCCCATCGGCAGCATGGCTTGCTCGAAGCGTACCGGCCCCACGACGACCTTGATCTTCTGCATGTCCGCCGACGGCTTGAACTTGGCGATGTCGGCTTCGATGTTGTACTTGAAGCGCTTGGCGGCCTCGGTTGGCTCTTCGAGGCTTACCACCTGCAGCGCCTGGATGACGCCGCCAGATTTCTGCTTCACCGTTTCGGCGAAGGCATTGGCGCGCAGCGACACGGCGTCCTGTCCCAGGGAGACATCCAGGCCGTACTTGGCCGTGATCGTCGAGGACTGGATGACCGCGCCATTGACCTGCAGCAGCGCCATCTGGAGTGCCTGCGACATGGCCTCGCCCGGGCTCTGGCCGAGGCCGAAGGCCTTCACGCGAACGGTTTCCACCTTGCCCACGTCGGGCAGGGGTGCAGCGGCGTTCTGCGCCTGGGCCGGCGGCGGTGGCGGTTTCTGGGCCACCGCCTCCTTGCCGCCACCGCAGGCGGAAAGGAGCGCAAGGGCCGCAGCCGCGGCCAGGATGAAGTGAGGGCGCATCAATCGGGCTCCGGCTTCAGCCATCGATCAGCTGTTCGCGGCGCCGATGGCGGCCATGGCGTCGTTGCTGTTCGACGGGATCGGGATGTTCTGTTCCCGGGCGAAGTCGATCGCCACCTTCAGCGTGTTGTACAGGTCGCTCGCGGATCCCGGGAATTTCGACACCACCCAGGCAGCGGAAGAAAGCTTCGCCATCTGCAGCGGGGACGCGCCCTTCAGGCTGCTGCCCATGTCCTTCACGTCCTTGCCGAGGCCCGCGTACTTGACGCCGCCGTTGACCAGGTGCACCAGGCCGGCGGCGAACACCGCCTTGGCGCCCGCATCCAGCACCGGCTTCTTGGCGAGCTCGGAGGCGATCGCACCACCCGTGTCCGCAACCACCTTGTTGCTGTCCGACAGGCTGCCTTCCGTTGCGCCGCCCGACATGGCGTTGGCGGTGCTGTCCGCGGTCGCGGCTTTCTCCTTCAGGCCCAGCGCGGCGAGCATCTTGCCGTTGGCATTGAGCACTTCCTTGTTGGCGGCGACGTAGTTCCGCACCAGTGCATCACCCTGCCCGACGACGTCGGCGTTCGCCGCGCCGCTCGACTTTCCCAATCCGGGCACGGACGGCATCGAAAATTGGGCGAGCGCCGCAACGGGTGCGAAGGCAGCAAGGGCAAAGGCGGTGGTGGCGAAAAGGTTCTTCATGGTTTTTCCTCTGTTGTCGATTTAGCGGACGCCCAGGTTGGTGACCTGGCTGGTGAGTTCGCGCGCGGCGCTTTCGGCCGCACGTTTGAGCGCATTGGTGCGCGCAACGTCTTCGTCGGGGCCGACGCCCGAGTACTGCACGGGGCCGACGGACGCGATCGTGTCGGGAATGGCCTGGCTGATGTCCAGGATCTTGGCGTTGACGGTGACCGTGACGCGTGCCAGGCCGGTGGACGGATCCTTGTCCGACATGCCAACGTCGAGGGTGCCCAGTGCCACGTACGGGATCTGCGCGGTGCGCATGCCGTTGACCATCGAGGCCAGCGTCGCCGACTTCAGGTCCATGCCGGACTTGTAGTCGTTCTCGACCGCCGCCACCTTGAAGTGCCCGCCGGTGTAGGGTTCCACCATGGCGGCCTCGGACACCTTGAAGCCGGCGCGGGCGAAGTTCGAGGTGAACACCTGCGCGAGGTTGGCGCTGGGCAGCAGGCGCCACGTGGACTCGGCGGAGCGGCGTGTGGTGCTGCCGCCCGTCTCGACGGAGCGGCTGCGCTCGAAGTTCGCGGCAGCCTTCGACGAGGTGGACGCATTCGTGCTGATCTGGTTGCCGCGGATGCTTTCGCCTTCGGTGCCCTTCTCGGAGGCGGAGGCGGATCCTCTGGCGCTGCCCGCTTCGTCGACGCGCTTGTAAACGCGATCGTCGAAGGACTTGACCGAATCGACCTGGCGCGACACGAACAGGAAAGCCAGTGGCGACCGGGCGGCCGGTCCGCCCTTGACCACGGCCGAATTGCTCTTCACCGCGTTTCGCAAGTTGGCCACGTTCAGCGCCACGCGCACGGACACGGTGTATTGCTTCTTGTCGGGGTTGTCCTCCTCCGACAGGACGGTCGTCTCCAGGATGAACCGGTCCGGGTTCGACAGGATGCGCTCACGCACGGCGTCAAAGTTCTCCGCCTCCGACTGGCCGGCTTCGGCGTAGTAGAACTCCACCGCCTTGAGTTGCGCCGCCTGGTTGGCGCGCGCCTTCTCGTCGGGGGTGGCCGCCTTGCCGGCATAGGTGATGGACGCCTTGCCGCGCGCCTGCTGCACCTGCGCCGCTGCGCCGGTGGCGAGCAGGGCGAGCGACAGCCACACAATGATTTTCTGGATTACTTGCATAGGTTCATCAGGTCCTTGGTCTTGCTGATCTGCGCCTCGATGTCGGCGGCTCCCGCCGCCGTTTTCACCCAGGCATTGCCTTTTCCTGCCATCGCGTCGGCGAGCTTCACGAACATTCCATTGAGGGAGTCGTTGAAGGCAGGGAAGTCGTCGACATGCGTCTGCGAGGCCGGCACCACCTTCACCTCGGCGTTCTTCAAGGCGGTGTTCAGGAACACCGGCCCGTCGCCGGTCTCCTGGATGCGCATGTCCGCGAAGGCGCCGTAGACGAAGCTGGCACCGGCGCCGGTCTGGCCGAACTTCACCTTCTTCAGGCCCTTGAAGTCGACCGTGATCGCGTAATCGGGTTTGGGGAGCTCCAGGTTGTAGACATCGCCCTGCATCACCTGCAGCGACATCACGCCACCGATCGCGTAGCCCTTGGCATAGGGCACGATCGGCACGCCCAGTCGCGACGAGATCGCTTCGCCCACCATGTCGGCGGCCCAGGTCTTGTGCGACTGTTCGCCGCGCAGGTAGGCGGGCAGCTGTTCGAGCATGTCGGGGGGCAGGCTCACGTCCGTGACCTGCAGGAAACGGGGCGTCTGTTGCGGCACGGTGGCGGTCGCCAGGGCGGCGGCGAAGCGGCCGAACAGACCGGGCTTCCCGGCGACGCCTTCGTAGACCAGCTTCACGCGCTCCAGGATGTCCGCCTCGGTCGGGTCGCGGCGCAGGTTGTCGATGTAGGCGAAGCTGAGGGGATACGCACGCACCACCGTCATCGACTTGAAGTCGAAGAAGAGCGCCTGGCCGCGCAGGAGGATGAACAGCTTGCGGGCGTCGCCGAAGTTCTCGACGGACACCGTTTCGGACGTCAGCACCAGGGACACCACCAGCGCCTGGTCGCGGCCTTTCAGCTCCTCGATGGGCGCCGTCGTGACTTTCAGGTTTCGCGGCGGTGTCTGCGCCAGTGCGGCGACCACGCGCTTGTAGGGGCTGTCACCGCCAGCTTCCACCTGCTGCTGGTACTTGCGCGAGTACGCGAAGCGCTTGTCCACCGTTTCCTTGCTGCCGGAATAGGCGACTCCCGCCAGCGTGACTTCGGTCTCCTGCGCCAAGGCACCGGCCGGCACGACCCAAGCACAGGCAAGCAGCAGCCATGCCGCCGCCAGCACACTTCGCATACACCTCATCGCCCCTCCGCCTCTTGTCTATTTCGAGCTGGGCGCGATCGTAACTATCTGTTCCATAATTAGTAACGCTCCAGAAGATGTAACGATGCGAATTCGTTGTGGACGCGAGACGCCGGCGGACAGGCGGTGCGTCCAGCGGCCCCGAGCGGCGGCGATCCCGTTCCCGGAGACAATGGCGGCAGGAGCACCTCATGAGCAGTCCCGACATCGCCCCCATCCAGACCCGGCAGGCCCTGGGCACCAACGCACCGATGATCGTCACCTTCGCGGTGAGCGATCCCGAGGTGCTGCTGGCCCTGTCGGACCTGCCCGAGGGCCCGGCGCGCACCAACTTCCTGGTGACCGCGCTGAAGGTCGGCGTCCTGAGCCTGAAGGCGGCGCGCGGCACGCTGGACAGCGACACCGTCCGCCGCGAAGGCGACCGCCTGATGGAGCAGCTGGGCGAGCGCCTGAACGCCTGGCGCGGCACCTTCGAGGAGCGCGTGTCCGGGTCACTGTCGCACTACTTCGATCCGGCGCAGGGCATCTTCGTCGAGCGCGTGAACCGCCTGACCAAGGCCGACGGCGAGCTCGCGAACGTCGTCAAGCAGCAGGTGAAGGACGCCGAGCAGACGCTGCACAAGGTGTTCGAGCAATTCATCGGCGAGAACAGCGACCTGCTCAAGGCGCTCGACCCTTCCGGCGACAACCAGCTGGTGGTGAACCTGCAGAAGACGCTGGACGGCGTGGTGCAGGCGCAGAACGCCGGCATCCTGAGCCAGTTCTCCCTGGACAACAAGGACGGCGCGCTGGTGCGTTTCCTCGGCGAGCTCGGGGCGAAGCACGGCGACCTGAACGAGGCCTTGTCACGCAACCTCCAGGCAGTCGTCGCCGAGTTCAGCCTCGACAAGCCCGACTCCGCGTTGAGCCGGCTCGTTGCGCGCGTCGAAACCGCGCAGCGCAGCCTGACCAGCGAGCTGAGCCTGGACAACGAGAACTCGGCCCTCAAGCGCATGTACCTGATGCTGCAGGAGCACCAGCGCGTGACCGTGGAGCACAACACGCGGCTGCAGGAGACGCTGACGGCGGCGGTGCAGGCCCTGCAGGCGCGGCGCGAAGAGGCCGCGCGCGGCACGCAGCACGGGCTGGAGTTCGAGGAGGCGCTGGCGACCAGCCTGCGCGAGCAGGTCGCCGGCGGCGGCGACATCGTGGAGCAGACCGGCGCCACCACCGGAACCATTCCCAGCTGCAAGGTGGGCGACCACGTCATCACCATCGGGCCCGAGAAGATGGCGGCCGGCGCGCGCATCGTGGTCGAGGCCAAGCAGCACGCCAGCTACGACCTGGCCCGTTCGCTGGCAGAGGCCGACGTGGCAAGGCGCAACCGCAATGCCGGCGTCTGCCTGTTCGTGCATTCCGCGCGCACGGCGCAGGCCAGCATCCCGGCGTTCCAGCGCTTTGGCAACGACATCGTGCTGCGCTGGGATGCGGAAGATCCGGCCAGCGACGTCTGGCTGCGTGCCGCCCTGATGGTCGCCACCGCCTTGTCGGTGCGCGCGGCCAGCCACGACAAGCAGGATGCCGCCAGCTTTTCGAAGATCGACGGCGCCATCGAGCGCATCCGCAAGGCCGTCGACGGTTTCGAGGAGATCAACACCTGCGCGACCACCACGACGAAGGCGGCAGAGAAGATCCTGCGCCGCGCCAAGATCATGGAAGAGAGCCTGCTGTCGCAGGTGGAGACGATCGTGGAGGAAGCGGTGAAGCTGAAGGCGCGGGCGGACCAGGGGGAGTGATCAGCTGCTGCCTCGTGGAGCCGCCGCCAGCGCCACGATGCAGCTCACCAAAGTCTGCGGATCCACAGGTTTCGTCAGGTAGCGGTCGAAGCCGCTGTCCAGCGCGCGCTGCCGGTCCTCGGGCCGCGCGAACGCCGTCAAGGCAATCGCGGGCAGGCGCTCCTCGCCGGCGGCGGCGCCCTGCTTGCGCAGGCGGCGCAGCAGCTCGTAGCCGTCGGTCTCCGGCATCCCGATGTCGGACACCAGCACCGCCGGCCCGAAGCGTTGCGCCGAGGCCAGCGCCTCCACGGCACTGCGGGCCACCTCGACGTCCGCGTTGCGCTCCCCGAGCAGGCGGCTCAGGAGGTCCAGCACGTCCGGTTCGTCGTCGACCACCAGCACCTTGATGCCGTGCAGGTCGACATCGCGCGGGTCTGCGTGCTCCCGCGCGCCCTCGGGCAGGACCGGCTGGTCGGGAGACGCGATGGCATGCGCCGGCAGCAGGATGCTGAACTCGGCGCCGCGGCCCTGGCCGTCGCTGGCCACGCTCACGGAGCCGCCATGCATTTCGACGAGGCGGCGCACGATCGACAGCCCCAGCCCTAGTCCGCCGAAGCGGCGGGTGGTGGAACCGTCCGCCTGGCGGAAGCGGTCGAACACGTGGGGCAGGAACTCCGGCGCGATGCCCACGCCCGAATCGCGCACGGCGATGCGCGCCTGTCCGTCCACGCTGCCGACGCGCACCAGCACGCGGCCGCCGGCCGGCGTGAACTTGATCGCGTTGGCCAGCAGGTTCCACACCACCTGCTGCAGCCGCGCGGCGTCGCCCAGCACCAGCGGCACGTCGCCCTCCACCTCCAGGTCCAGCTGCACGGAAGCGGCGGCCGCGGTGGGCCGCACGGTGTCCAGCGCCGCGGAGACGAAGCCGATGGGGGAAAGGGGTTCCGCATCGAGCCGCAACTTGCCCGAGGTGATGCGGCTCATGTCCAGCAGGTCGTCGACCAGCTGCAGCTGCACGCGCGCGTTGCGCTCGATGACCGTCACGCCCTTTTGCACCGTGTCCTCGCCCGCCGCGCGCTTGCCGCGCAGGATGTGGACCCAGCCGAGGATGGAACTCAGGGGCGTGCGCAACTCGTGCGACAGCGTCGCCAAAAACTCGTCCTTCAGCGTGCTCGCACGTTCCGCCTCGGTACGCGCGGAACGCTCGCTTTCCAGCAGGCGCTCGCGCTCCGCGGCGGAGCGGTGCGCCTCGGCATAGAGGCGCGCGTTGTCGATCGCCACCGCCGCCTGCGCGGCGATGCCGGAGGCCAGGCGCTCGCTGCGCTCGGTGAAGACGCCCGGCTCCGGATGGCCGAAGAACAGCCCCCCGATCGGCTCGCCGCCGCGCGAGAGCACGGAGACCGCGAGGTAGCTGCGCACCGGCAGGTGGTTGCGCGGCATGCCGTGGTGCGGCGCCCACTTGCCGTAGCGGGGATCCGCCAGCACGTCGTGGATGCGCAGGGGCGGGCCGCCGCGGAAGGTCTGTTCGAAGATGGGCGTGGGCCGCGGATGTCCGAACTTGTCGAAGGCTTCACGCGGCGCGCCGGACAGCGTGTACAGCGTGTAGGCCTCGCCGGCCTCGTCCAGGCCGTTGTAGAAGAAGGCGCCGAAGCGCGCTCCGGTCAGGCGGGTGGCGGCATCGGTCACCGACTGCAGCAGGATCTGCAGGTCCAGCTCCGCCGCCAGCAGGGTGCCGGTCTGGTTCAGCAGGTCCAGCATCTCCGCCTCGGTGCGCGCCGTTTCCTGCTGCCGCTTGCGCTCGGTGATGTCCACCGAGGAGCCGATGAGGCCGATCACGCGGCCCTCTGCGTCGCGCATCGGTGCCTTCGTGGACAACCACCATGCAGCGGTGCCATCGGCCAGCCGCACCTGCTCTTCCACCTGCTCGGCCTGGCCGGACTGCATGATGCGCCGGTCCGTGGCCATCACGGCGGCGGCCTCCTGCGGGTCCTGCAGGAACTCGGCGTCGGTCTTGCCGATGAAGAATTCCGGAGGCTTGCCCACCAGTTCGGCGGTGCCGCGGTTGGCCACCAGCATGCGCCCGTCGCGGTCCTTCGCATACACCACGCCGGGCACCGCTTCGATGAACGCGCGCAGCAGGGCGTTGGCCTGGTCGCGCTCGGCCTCGACGCGGCGGCGCTCCTCGATGTCCAGCAGCACGCCGGGAAAGCGCACGGCCTTCCCCGACGCATCGAGCTCCACGCGCCCGTTCGCCTCGATCCAGCGGTACGAGCCGTCCTGCTGCCGCACGCGGTATTCCGCGCGGTAGGGGCCGCCGCGCGCCATCGCCTCCTGCACCAGCTGCATCACGCTGGCGAGATCGTCCGGATGGATCGACGCGGTCACCGCGTCCAGCGGCAGTCCGCCCAGGCACTGCTCCACGGGCAGCCCGAAGGAGCGGGCAAAGCGCTCGTCGGCCACGAAGCGGTCCTGCGGGACGTCCCAGACCCAGGTGCCGACGATCGCCCCCGCGTCCAGCGCGAGCTGCATGCGCTCGGCGGCGCGGGCGGCGTCGCGCTCCGTCGCGCGGCGTTGCGTCACGTCCTTGAAGAACACCGCGATGCCATCGGCGACCGGATAGGCGCGGATTTCCAGCGACGTGATGCGGCCGTCCGCCCAAGTGTAGTCCTGCTCGCGCGTCTCGGCCTGCCGAGTGCCCATGACACGCTTGTAGAACGCGCCCAGCTCCGCTTCCTCGCTGCCGGGGTGCAGCTCCCACATGGTGCGGCCGATGATGGCCTCGCGCGGCCGCGTGTCGATGCGCAGCGCCTCCTGGTTCACCTCCAGCACGCGGAAGTTCTCGTCCAGCACGAAGAAAGCTTCGTCCATGCGTGAGAGCACGTCGCGGTAGCGCGCCTCGCTCTCGAGCAGCTCGCGTTGCGCCACCACCTGGCCGGTGATCTCCGTGCACGCGCAGAAGAGGCCGCCCACCGAACCGTCGGCATCGTGCACGGGCGCATAGAAGAAGGAGAAATACGTCTCCTCGGCGTAGCCGTGGCGGTGCATCACCAGCTTGATGCGGTCCATGGCCACCGGCTCGCCGCGGTAGGCCTGGTCGACGATGGACTGCAGGTCGGGCCGGATCTCCTCCCAAACGTTCAGGAAGTCCTGCCCGAGCGCGCCGGGGTGCTTGGCGCCCAGGATTTCCGCGTAGGGATCGTTGTAGAGCAGCGTGCGCTGCGGCCCCCACGCGATGAACATGGGCTGGTTGGACGCACACATCAGCGTGACCAGCGTACGCAGCGGCACCGGCCACGCGTCCATGGCGCCCAGGGGCGTGCGCGTCCAGTCGAAGGCGCGCAGGCGCGCGGCGCTGGCTCCGGCCAGGGCCGGGAAGGCCGGCTGGGGCGGCATCGGATCAGTTGGCATGGCGGCGCAAGTCTGAGGCAGCGCGGCCACGCAGCGTGTCAGCGCAGACCTACACGCTCGCCCGGCGCGGCCCCCGCAGTGCACCGACCATGCTTTCGTTGGCCGGGGCCGGCTGCATCACGCCGCCGCCATCCGGTCGCGGCGCGTTCGCCACGATCACCGTGCGGGTCGGGAACGCGAAGTCCGCCCCCAGCGCCTTGAGCTCGCGCATGAGCCCGATGTTCAGCCGCTGCTGCGCGTCCATGTAGACCTCGTAGCGGGACTCCTTGACGAAGTACACGACCTCGTAGTCCACCGAGCTGTCGCCGAAGTTCTTCAGGTGCGCGCGGCCGAAGCGCAGTTGCGCGTCCTGCTCCACCAGCCGCTTCACGATGCCGGGCACCTGCTCCGCCTGCTCCGGCGTCAGGTCGTAGGTGAGGCCGAAGGAGAACACGACACGGCGCTCCTCCATCCGCTTGTAGTTCTTGACCACCTGCTTCAGGAGGTCCGTGTTGCTCATGATCACCTGCTCGCCGCTGATGCTTTGCAGCCGCGTGGTCTTCAGGCCGACGTACTGCACGGTGCCCTCCACGGCGCCGACACCGATGAAGTCGCCCACTTCGAAGGGCTTGTCGACCGCGATCGAGACCGAGGCGAACAGGTCGCCCAGGATGCTCTGCACCGCCAGGGCCACGGCCACGCCGCCGATGCCCAGGCTCGCCACGAAGGCGGTGATGTTCACGCCCAGGTTGGACAGCACGGCCAGCACGACCACCGTCCACAGCACGGCCCGCAGGAACCAGGACAGCAGGGTGCCGGACGCACTGACCTGGCCGGTGCCGGAGAGGCCGTGGTGTTGCTCGTAGCGGCGCATGCCCATGTCCACGCCGCGCGTGAGCCACAGGGCCAGCTGCAGCGCCAGGGCGACGAACCACAGTTGCCCCACGCGCTCGCTCCAGCGGTCGCCCAGGTCCAGCAGGCCCAGGCCGATCAGCAGCGCGGCCAGCCCCAGGAGCCAGTGCCGCGTGCCGCGCAGCACCTGCACCAGCATGTCGTCCACCGTGTTGGTGGTGCGCCCCGCCACCTTCTCCAGCCGCTCCAGCGCAGCGCGCAGGAAGACGCTCATCGCCAGGTAGGAAAGCAGGGCCACGGCCACGGCGATGGCCACGTTGGTCACGGACAGCCCGAAGAATTGCAGGCCGTCGAATCGATTCAGTTCATCCATCATTCATCTACAGGTCACCTCACGGTGCGCGACTCCGCCTGGGTGGGGCGGGCCGTGCGACCGTGCGCGATCCTCGCGGCCTGGTCTTGGCACCAGGCGAGGAACGCTTCCATTTCGAATCCCTTGTCGTACACCGCTTCGGCGCCGAGATTCAGCGCCGAGGACCGCGCGGGTTCGCGCGTGTAGTTCGAGAGCATGACGACGCTTTGCCAGGGCTGGCGGCCGGCGCACTGGCGCAACACATCGAAACCGTGGCCTTGCCGCAGGAAGATGTCGACCACCGCGAGGTCCCAGCCGTCAGGCTGCGCGTGCAGCCAGGCGATGGCTTCGTCGGCGGTGGCCTTGATGGCCACCACCTCGAACATCGCACCGAGGCTGTCCGCGAGCTCAAGCTGGAGGAGGGGGTTGTCCTCCACCAGAAGCACCCTGGCTTTCATCGTTCTCCCCACTGCATCGTTGTCGGCCGCTCGGCGGCCAGGACGGCGCGAGGCGGGCTGCCAATTGCAACCGGGGATGAGCAGGAACGCTGTCGCCCGACAGCGAAAGGCCTTGTAGGAGACGTTCGACAGCGCCGCTGGGCTTGGCCGAAGCTCAGCGCCCTGCGAGCCGGACGTAGGGCAGCACGTTGTTCCCTACGCGCTCGACGTGCTGGCGCAGGATCGCGGCGGCCTGGTCGGCATCGCGGTCCAGCGCGGCCTGCATCATGGCCCGGTGCTCGCCCGGGACATCCTGGTCCACGGGCTTTTGCGCCAGGAACAGGCGCCGGTAACGGTCGAACATGTCGTGCAGCTGGGCGCAGAACTGCAGCAGCAGGGGCATGCCGCAGGCGGAGGCCAGCGTATGGTGGAACGTGCGGTGCAGCCGCTCCCATTCCTCCACGTTCTGCAGGCGCTCGCGGCTGTTGTCGAACTTTCCGAGCAGGTGGTAGGCGCCGACCACGCGGGCTTCCCAGGCGTTGTCGCCGTTGCGGATGGACTCCGTGAGGGCGAGCACCTCCAGTTCGCAGCGCAGGCGGATCACCTCGCGGCAGTTGCTCTCGGACACGGGCGCGACGCGGTAGCCACGCTGCTCCTCCATCGTCACGAAGCCTTCCGCCCCCAGGCGGGACAGGGCCTCGCGCAGCGGCGAAAGGCTCACGCCGAAGGACGAGCGCAGTTCATCCAGGTTGAGCTTGCTGCCGGGCGCCATCCGCCCTTCCAGGATCGCTTCGCGCAGTTGCGCGGTGAGCGAGGAGGCGAGGGTGCCCGCGGGTTCGCGGTCGGCAGCGGCAAGGAAGGACATCGGCATGGTCGTTGGGTGTTCTGCGCCCGAATGTACTTGGCGCTCAGGCGAGCAGGCGCAGGATCCACAGCGACAGCGACGGCACGTAGGTCACCACCATCAGCGCCGCCACGGCCACTGCGATGAAGGGCAGCGCCCCGCGGCAGATTTCCGCCAGCGGGATCTTGAACACCGCCTGGCCCACGAACAGGTTGATGCCGAAGGGCGGCGTGAAGGTGCCGATGCTCAGGTTGAAGACCAGGATCACGCCGAAGTGGACCGGGTCCACGCCGATGGCGCGCCCGATCGGCACGAGCAGCGGCGTCAGCACCAGGATCGCGGAAGTGGTGTCCAGCGCCATGCCGACCGCCAGCAGCAGCAGGTTGATGGCCAGCAGCACCGCCCAGGGGGGCACGTCGATGCCGGTGACGAAGCCCACCAGCATCTGCGGGATGCCGTTGGTGGTGAGCAGCCAGGAGAACACGCCGGCCGCCGCCACGATCACCATCACCTGCGCCGTCAGGTACATCGAGCGGCCCGCGGATGCCCAGATCTCCTTCCAGGTGATCTCGCGGTAGACGAGGCCGACCACGAGCAGCGCATAGAGGCACGCGATGCCCGCGGCTTCCGTCGGCGAGAACAGCCCGGCATAGATGCCGCCCAGCACGGCGACCGGCGCCGCCAGCGACCAGATGCCGTCGCGCGTGGCCGCCAGGAATTCGCGCAGCGTGAAGGGCGCGCCCCGGCCCGCGCTGCTGCGGCCGGTGTACCACCAGATGTAGACGCCGTAGAACAGCGCCAGCAGCAGTCCCGGCACCAGCCCCGCCGCGAACAGCTTGACGATGGATGTGTCCGAGGCGATGCCGTACAGGATGAAGCCGATGGACGGCGGGATCAGATTGTCGGCGGCCGCGGCGGAGACGATCAGGCCGGAGGCGAAGCGCGGCGAGTAGCCGTCCTTGACCATGCGCTCGTAGGTCAGGCTGCCGACGGAGGCCACCGTCGCCGCGGTCGAACCGGACACGGCACTGAAGACGACCGTGGTGCCCAGCGCCGTGAACGGCAGCGCGCCGCGCACGCTGCCCAGGCTGGCGGTGACCCAGCGGATCAGGCGGCGGGACACGCCGCCGCGGCCCATCAGGTCCCCGGCGAAGATGAAGAAGGGCACCGCCAGCAGCGCGAACTTGTCGACGCTGCTGAACATCACCTGGTGCAGCACCGTCGGCGGCATGCTGCCGAAGCCCGCCACCACCACAGCGGCGGTCGCCAGCAGGACCAGGAAGAAGGGGAAGCCCAGTCCGAGCAAGGCCAGCGGCAGCAGCCCCAGCGTGAACATCATGGCGCTTGCTCCTGCGGCAGGCGGCCGGCCGCCGCCGAAGCCTGCAGTCCCCGGATGCGCACGACGGCGGCGAGCGCGGCGAGAGCGAAGCCGACCAGCAGCGCGGCATGCGGGATCGCCTTGGGCAGTCCGGCGCTGGCGCTGACGGCGCCTGTCTGCAGGAACAGGGTGAGCACCTTCCAGGACTGGGCCGCCACGAACAGGCAGCAGGCGAACAGCACCAGCGTTACCAGCAGGTCGCGCACGCGCAGCCAGCGTGGCGGCAGCCGCGAGGAGAGCAGGTCCATGCAGATGTGCTCGCGGTCGAAGGTCACCGCCACCAGGCCCACGAAGATGCCCCACACCATCAGGTACACCATCACTTCCTCGGCCCAGAAGATCGGGCTGGCGAAGAAGTAGCGCCCCACCACGTTGGCGCCGTTGAGGGCGACGCCCGTCACCATCAATGCGGCCAGCACCTGGTGGGGCAGGCTCGAGAGCAGCAGGCGCGCCATGCGCCGGCTCAATACTTCCTGCTGGTTTCCAGCACGCGCTTGTAGAAGCCGTTGACCTGCGGGTTGTCCTTGGTCACTTCGTCGCCGATCCCGCCCAGCAGCTGGCGCATGCGGGCCTGGTCGTCGGCGGAGAACTTCGCCCACTCGCCGCCGACCTCGGACCACTTGGCCCGCATCGCGGTGTCGATGGTGCGCGACTGCGCCATCATCTTCGGCTGCAGCTTCGCGCCTTCCTCGATCACCATCTGGCGCAGGTCCGGCGGCAGCTTGTTCAGGAAGGCCCGGCTGACCGCGGCGACCGAGACCACCATCGTGTCGTTGGAGTCGGTCAGCACCTTGTTGATCTCGTTGAACTTGAGGTTCACGTAGACGGCCGTGGCGCTCTGCGTGCCGTCGATCACGCCCTGCTGCAGGCCCGGCACGACTTCGGCCAGGTCCATCGGCACCGCCGTGGCGCCCAGCTGGCGCATCTTGGCGCGCTCGGCCGGCGTGGCGTTCACGCGCAGCTTCTTGCCCTTGAAGTCGGCCAGCGTGCGCAGCGGCTGCTTGCCGAAGTAGTTGGCGTAGGCGAAGGTGTACACCGACAGCACCTGCAGGCCCTTGTCGGCGCCGAGGTTCAGGATCTCCTTGTTCAGCGCCGGGTCCAGCAGCGTCTTCTCGGCGTGCTCCATGTCCTTGAACAGCACCGGGATGCTGAACACGCCGAAGCGCGGGTCCACGCCGACGAAGAAGTCGGCCGGGGAAGTGAAGGCCTCGATGGTGCCCATCTGCACGCCTTCGATCTGGCTCGCGATGGTGCCCAGCTGGTTGCGCGGGAACAGCTTGACCTCGATGCGGCCCTTGGAGCGCGCCTCCAGCGCCTCCTTCATCCAGGTGCCCCACTGGTGCTGGATGTCGTTCATGGTGCCGAAGCCGATCTTCATGGTGAAGTCGGCGGCGACCACGGGTGCGGCGGCCGCGGCCAGCAGCGACGCCGCGGCCACGGAGCGGATCAGGCGGGAAAGGAATCGCATGGTGTCTCCTGGATGTCTTCGGTGATGTGACGCGGGCTCGGGTCAGGCTCTCGCTTCCGCGAGGAAGTCGCGCACCAGCCGCACGAAGCGGCCGGCATGCTCGATCTGGGTCCAGTGGCCGCAGCGGCCGAACACGTGCAGCTGCGAGCGGGGGATGAGTTCATGCAGGCGCAGGCTGGAGGCCAGCGGGATCACGCGGTCCTCGCGGCCATGGATCACCAGCACCTCGTGCGGCAGCGCGCGGATCCGGTCCTCCGGCGTGGCCAGGCGGGCGATGTGCCGCTGGCGCGGCGCCGGGAACATGGCGGCGAAGGACTCGTGGTAGCCGGGGCGTACGCTGGCTTCGTAGCGCGATTGCACCAGCTGCTCGCTCATGAGCGACTGGTCGTGGGCGAACACGCCCACCAGCTTGCGCATGTTCTCCACGCTGGGCTCGTAGCCCCAGACGGCGTCCAGCCCCTCGGTCAGCGGGAACTCGACGCCGGTGGAGCCCATGAGCACCAGGCGGTCGACGCGGTCCGGATGGCGTGCCGCCAGGGCGAGCGCCAGCGCGCCGCCGAAAGAGTTGCCGACGATGTGGACCTTCTGCAGGCCCAGCGCGTCCAGGAAGCCGACCAGGTGGCGCAGCCACAGGTCCATGTCGTACTGCGCGCCGGCGGGCCGCTCGGTGTAGCCGAAGCCCACCATGTCGGGCGCCAGCACGCGAAAGCGCTCGGACAGCGGCCCGATGGCCAGGCGCCAGTTGGCAAAGGCGGTCACGCCAGGGCCCGAGCCGTGCACCATCACCAGCGGCGCGCCTTCGCCCGCTTCGAGGTAATTGGTGCGCAGGCCGGCCGCGACGATGCTCTTGCCGATCTCCGGGCTTGGCGCGGGCGCGCCGGTGCTCACCACACCAGGTCCCCTTCGCGGATCAGCATCAGGCAACCCGGCGCGCCGGTGTAGGGCGCGTGCGGCACGCCGATGGGCATGCGGAACCAGGCGCCCGGTTCGTACTTCGTGTACTCGTCACCGAGGTAGCCATCCAGCACCAGCGTCTCCTCGCCCATGGCGTGGTCGTGCGAGGGGATCTTCTTGTCCGGATGCACTTGGCCCAGCCGCGCCGTCTCGATGCCGTGCTGGTCGCGGTACAGGTGCAGCACGGTGGCGCCCCGGTGCGGGAAGGGCGTCCACTGCGCGGTCTGGCTGTCGATCACCATGCGCTGGTCGCCGGTGGGGCGGATCGGCACCCGGCGCTTCACGTACAGCGTGCAGCCTTCCTTCGACGACAGCGTGATGGTCGTGCCCGGCACGTTGCGCACGAAGGTGTGGCGGCCGTACTCGCCCAGGCCATCGGAGCAGCTGCCCTCGATGACGAAGAACTCCAGGCGCTCCTCCAGCCGCTCCTGCGGCAGGCTGGCGCCCGCATCCAGGCGCAGCAGCGCGGTCTCGCGGCCCTTGCGGGGGTCGTGCACGCGCTCCATCACCTTGCGGCTCACGCCGGGATGCGCGGTGGGCTCCCAGGGCATGTCGCGCGTCTGGATGTTGACGACCGCGTTGGCGTCCGCGTTGACGTTGGTGGTTTCGATCACGATGTCTCCTTTGGGCAGGACCGGCAATGGGGCGATCTCAGGCGTCCTGGGCTTCGCGCTTGGCGATGTTCGCCAGCAGTTCGGCGCCGCGGTTGGCGGCGGACAGGCCGCGGAACAGGAAGCACAGGCTCACGACCGCCTGCATCTCTTCCCAGCTGGCGCCGGCGCGGCGCGCGGCGATGCCATGCAGCACGGCGGCGTCGCTGCCGTCCATGAGCAGCATGCCGAAGAGCATCAGCTGCGCGGTCTTCACGTCGAAGCACTTGGGGTACATCGCGTGTTCGCGGATGCGCTCCTGCAGCTCCAGCAGTTCGGGGTCGAGCGCGCCGGTGACGTTCAGGCGCGCCTCGATGCGCGGCGGCACGAAGCCGAGCAGGTCCTGGTAGATCGCGCCGCGTTGCTCCAGGGACGCGCGACCGTCGGCATACGGGCCGATGCTGTCCCGGACGACGGCGGTGTCGATGCGTTGCGGCAGCATTCAGGCGTCCTTCAGGGCGCGGTGCGACATGTCGCAGATCGGCCCGGTCTTGGAGTGCTTGCAGCCGCAGAGCATGGCGGTCTGGTCCTTCTCCTGCGTCCAGATCACCGGCTTGATGCCGGCCGGCGAACCGGTGTGCGAGCCATCGCAGAAGGGCTGGTACTTGCTCAGGCCGCAGGCGCACCAGGCGTAGCGGTAGCCCGCCAGCAGCTCGACCCGGTACGGCGTGCGGGAGGCGATGGTGGGGCCCAGGTCCGGCGCTGCAGGGGTGGCATCCAGCTTGTCGGTCACGATCTCTCCTCCAGTGGCGATGAGCCATTCTGGGAGGAAATCGATTATTCGAACAGTATCGATGAATAGGTGCTTACCCGATTGTTTGCGCGGTGAACCGTTCCAAAAAGCTGAGGGACGAAAGCACCGCTTGCGGCTGTGCATTGGCGACTTTTTCGTACAGGCCCTGCGGCAGAGCCTCCGAAAAATGAGGCCGATGATCAAGCGCCTGCTCGGCTTCTTCGACCGCGACCGACGACGGCTCGAGAAGCGCCTGCGCCTGGCGCTCACCGCCGGCGGCATGGCCGCCTGGGAGTGGGAAGTCCAGAGCGGCCGGCGCTGGTGGTCACCCGACATGTTCGCCCTGCATGGCTTGCCGCCGGGTGACAAGGTGCCCGAGGACTACTACACGCTCGTGCACGTCGACGACCGCGAGAAGCTGCAGGAAGTCGTCAGCGAATCGGTGCGCTCCTGCGAGGACCACACCGTGCAGTACCGGGTGCTGTGGCCCGATGGCACCCTGCACTGGCTGGAAGGCACGGGCAGCATCCTGTGCGACAACGACGGCGCGCCCGACGTGATGACCGGGGTGTGCGTCAACATCGACCGGCGCAAGGAGGACGAGCACAACCTGCAGTTCCTGGCGCAGGCCAGTGCCGAACTGGCGACGCTGACCGAGTACACGCCCACCATGCAGCGCATCGCGCGGCTGGCCGTGCCGCAGTTCGCCGACTGGTGCGCGGTGGACATGCTGGACGACGGCGGCCAGCTGCGCCGCGTGGCGGTCGCGCACGTGGACGAAGCCAAGGTCCGCCTGGCGCACGAACTGCACGAACGCTTTCCGCCCGATCCTGCGGCGCCGGGCGGCGCCTGGTCCGTGCTGCGGACGGGCAAGCCCGAACTCGTGCCCGTGATCACGCCGGACATGCTGACCTCCACGATCGCCGACCCGGAGCAACTGGACGCCATCCAGTCGCTGGGCCTGCACTCGTACATGGGCGTGCCGCTCATTGCGCGGGGCCGGGTGCTGGGACTGATGACCTTCATCACCTCCGATTCGCGCCGCACTTTCACCGCGCAGGACCTGGCGCATGCCACGGACCTGGCAGCGCGCGCGGCGGTGGCGATCACCAACGCCGAACTGCTGGAGGCGTTGCGCAGCTCCGACGCCGCCAAGGACGTCTTCCTGGCCACCCTGGCGCACGAACTGCGCAATCCGCTGGCGCCGCTGGTGAACTCGCTGGCCTTGCTGCGCCGCGCGCCGGATCCGCAACGCACGTTGCCGCAGGCGCTGGACGTCATGGAGCGGCAGGCGACCCATCTCACCCGGCTGGTCGACGACCTGCTGGATCTCGCGCGCATCAACTCGGGAAAGATCGAGCTGCGGCGCGAGGTGCTGGACCTGCGCGACGTGCTGCGGGCGGCGGTCGAAAGCAGCCAGCCCCTGATCGACCGCAGCCGCCACGCGCTGGCCGTCGAACTGCCGGGGGAGCCGGCGCGCGTCTTCGGCGATGCGGTGCGGCTGACGCAGGTGTTCGCCAATCTGCTGAACAACGCTGCCAAGTACACCCCCGACGGCGGCCGCATCGAGCTGCGGCTGGTCCAGGCCGACGACCGCCTGGAAGTGAGCGTCACCGATTCGGGCATCGGCATCGCGCCGGACCTGCTGCCGCGCGTCTTCGAGCTGTTCACGCAGGCCCACGCGGCGCAAAGCACGCAGCAGGGCCTGGGCATCGGCCTCTTCCTCGTGAAGGGCCTGCTGCAGATGCACGACGGCCGCATCGCCGCCGAAAGCGCCGGCGCCGGCATGGGCAGCCGCTTCACCGTCACGCTGCCGACTGCCACTGGCCATGGCGGGGGCGCCGCCGCGGCGGCGCCCGGCAGCGGCTCGTCCTCGCGCAAGCGGGTGCTGGTGGTCGACGACAACGCCGACGCCGCCGACACGCTGTCGATGCTGCTCGAGACGCTGGGCCACGCCACGCGCACGGCCGGTGACGGCGCCACGGCCATGGAGCGCTTCGACGAGTTCCGGCCCGAGGTGGTGCTGCTGGACATCGGCCTGCCCGACGTGGACGGCTACGAAGTCGCGCGCCGGCTGCGTGCCAAGGCGGGCAACACGTTCCGCCTGGTGGCGCTCACCGGCTGGGGCCAGGCCGAAGACAAGAAGCGCGCCGCGGGCGCCGGCTTCGACCAGCACTGGACGAAGCCGGTGGATCCGGAGAAGCTGGACGAGCTTTAGTCTTGTCTTCTCCCTCTCCCGCTCGCGGGAGAGGGCCGGGGTGAGGGCCGTGGCGCGCGTTCCCCTCACCCCCACCCTCTCCCGCCAGCGGGAGAGGGAGTCCTCTTTCCCATGCGAAACTTCCCCCCGATGCAGTCCCCCGCCCCCCTGACCCCCGGTTTCATGGTGGTCCATGGCAACCATCCGGAGTCCCTGCGCGAGCTGATGGTGGCCTGGATGGCGCGCAACCCGCTCGCGCCGCTGGAAAACGAGCTGGTGCTGGTGCAAAGCAACGGCGTGGCGCAATGGCTGAAGCTGTCGCTCGCTGCCGCGCCGGCGCAGGGTGGCGTC
>DATAGN010000384.1:0-5592 GCA_036263715.1 Ramlibacter sp. | reverse complement strand
AGCCCAGCGCGCGCGCGGTACGCAGCAACTCTGTCTCCAACGGGAAGTAGACGACCTCGGACACCCACAGGTCCGCGCGCAGCAGGCTGGCGGGCACGGGCAGGCCCGGCAATTTCGCCATCCCGGTCGGCGTGGCATGCACCAGCCCGGAGGCGCCGGCCACGGCCTGCGCAGCATCCGCGCAGGCCTGCACGCGCGTGGTGAACCGAGCCTGCAGCGCGACGGCCAAGGCCTGCGCGCGCGCGGTGTCCGCATCGAAGATCCGCAGCTCCTGCACCCCCATCCGGCAAGCCGCATCCGCGATTGCCGATCCCGCGCCGCCCGCTCCGAGCAACGCGACGCAACGCAGGTCGGCATCCGGCAGCGCGCGGCGAAAGCCCCAGGCCCAGCCGCTGCCGTCGGTGTTGTGGCCGTGCAGTCGGCCGTCGCGCACGACGACCGTGTTCACCGCGCCCATGTCGCGCGCCTGCGGCGAAAGCTCATCGAGCAAGGGCACGACCGCCTGCTTGCACGGAAAGGTGATGTTCAGGCCGCAAAAGCCCATGACGCGGGCGGCGGCCAGCAGCGTCGGCAGCAATCCCGCGGAACCCGGCGTGCGGTCCAGGTCGATCAGCTGGTAGTGCAGGCGCAACCCATGGTGGCGGGCCTCCTCCTCCTGCATCGCCGGCGTCAGCGACTGCTGGATGCCAGCGCCGATCAGGCCCGCGAGCAGCTTGTCCTGCATGGCGTCAGCCGGTGTAGCCGGCCAGCCGCGGCAGCGCCAGCACCACGGCGGGCCAGAAGGTGATCAGGGCGAGCGTGGCCACCATCACCACCAGGAAGGGCCAGGTCTCGCGCAGCAACGGCCCCATGCGCACATCGGCGATCTTCATCATCATGAACAGCAGCAGCCCGTACGGCGGTGTCACCAGGCCGATCATGATGTTCAGCACCGCCATCACGCCGAAGTGCACCGGGTCGATGCCCAGCGCCTTGGCCGTCGGCAGCAGCACCGGCAGGATCACCAGGATGATGGTGGATCCCTCCAGGAACGCGCCCAGCACCAGCAGCAGCACGTTGGCCAGGAGCAGGAACTGCAGCGGCGACAGCTGCAGGCCGGCCAGCTGGGTGCTGAGCGCCGCCGGAATGTTCTCGGAAGTGATGACGTAGTTGAACACCAGCGCACCGGCGATCAGCATGCCGATGGAGATGCTCATGCGCGCGCTCGTCAGCAGCGAGTCGTAGAACTCGGTCCAGCGCAGCCCGTACAGCAACACGCAGACCAGCAGCGCATACGCCGCGGCCACGCCGGCCGCCTCCGTGGGCGTCGTGACGCCGGTGTACAGGCAGCCGAGCAGCACCACGGGCAGCATCAGCGCCGGAAAGGCTTCGCGCGTGATGCGCGGCATCTCGCGCAGCGGCACCCGTGCCTCCACCGGGAAGTTGCGCTTCTTCGCCAGCCACCAGATCAGCGCCATCTGCACGGCCCCGAGCAGCAGCCCCGGCAGCACGCCGCCGATGAACAGGTAGCCGATGGAGGTGCCGGACACCAGCGCGTACAGCACCAGGGGAATCGAGGGCGGCAGGATGGGCCCGAGCACCGACGACACCGCGGTGAGCGCCGCCGCGAATTCCGGCGTGTACTTCTTCTCGCGCGTCATCATCTCCTGCATCAGCTTGCCCGAGCCGGCGGCGTCGGCCAGCGCACTGCCGGACATGCTGGCGAAGACCACGCTTTGCAGCACGTTCACCTGCGCCAGGCCGCCGCGGAAACGGCCCACGATCGCGTTGCAGAACGAGAGCAGCCGGTCGAGGATGCTGCCGTTGCTCATGATGGTCGCGGCCAGGATGAACAGCGGGATCGCCAGCAGCAGGAAGCTCTGGTAGGTGCCATTGAGCAGCTGCTCCGCGGCCGCGCCGATGTCCATGCCCTTGAGGTACAGGTAGAGCACGGAGCCGGCGATCATGGCGTGGCCGACCGGCACGCCCAGCAGGCTGAGGGCGAGGATGGCGTAAAGCGCGAACGCGAAGGGGCTGGTGAAGTTCACAAGGCGGAGGAGGTGGCGCCCGGGGCGCGCGGCGCAGGCAGCGTGCCACGCACCGCCCGCACCAGCGTGCGCAGCGCGCGCAGCACCACGGCGACGACGAAGACGATGTAGATGGAATAGGTGACGTCCATGCGGACGCCCAGGTAGGAGCTCTTCTCCACCTTCATGAAGGCGACGTACTCGTACGAGGGCTTGAGCGACAGGCCGAAAAGGACGATCACGCTCACCGCCGCGAGCGCCGCGATCACCCGGCGGCCGATGGGACCGGCACGGTCCACCAGCAGGTCGATGCGGATCTCCTCGTCGTCCTTGAGCACGAAGGCCGCGCCCCACAGCACCAGCCACAGCCAGCAGGCCAGCGACAGCTCCGTCGTCCAGCCGACCGGCCAGTTCAGGAGGTAGCGCAGGACGATCTGGACGATGAAGGCCGCGAAGATCACTGCCAGCAGGGCCGCCGCGACCGCCTCGGCGAAGCGGTGCAGCCGACCCAGGACCCGGTCGAACATCTGCTTGGCCGTCACTTCATCGCGATGATCTTGTCCAGCATGCCGGCGGGCCAGGACTTGGCTTCCTCGGACGCCAGGTACACCTTGTGCGCGTGCTCGCGGAAGGCGGCGAGGTTGGGCGTGTACACGTCCAGCCCGCCCTTGCGGAAGCCTTCGGCCAGTTCGGCTTCGCGCTTGCGGTGCTCCGCCGTGCTCCAGGCAATGGCCTTGTCGGCCGCGGCCTGGAAGGCGCGCTGCTTCTGTGCGTTCATGCCGTTCCAGGTCTTCATGCTCACCGTCAGCAGGTCGAAGGCCACCAGGTGCGAAGTCAGCACGATCTGCGACATCACCTCGTTGAACTTCATGTTCTGCACGTTCGGCAGCGGGTTGTCCTGCCCGTCGACCGCCCCGGTCTGCAGGCCGGTATAGGTTTCGGCATAGGCCATGGGCGTCGGGTTGGCGCCGATGGAGCGGCCGAGGAGCTGCCAGGCGTCACCGGGCGGCATGCGCAGCTTCACGCCCTGCAGGTCGGCCGGCGTGTTGATCTTCTTCTTCGGCTTCAGGCCGACGTGGCGGGTGCCGAAGAACGTGGGGCCGAGGATCTTCACCTTCACCTGGTCCTCCACCATCTTCTTCATCTGCGCGCCCAGGTCGCTGGCGAAGAAGGCGTTGAGGTGGTTGGCGTCCCGGAACACGTAGGCCGCGGTCAGCAGCGACCACGCGGGGACCTGCTTGGCGAAGTCCTGCGGCGCGATGTTGCCCATCTCCAGGTTGTCGCGCTGCAGCGCGACCAGCTCCGTGCCCTGGCGGAACAGCGTGGAGTTCAGGTGCATCTCCAGCTTGTAGTCGGCCTTCACGTCCTCGGCGAACATCTTCATCATGTCCGCGCGGATGTCCTTGTCCGAGAACACGGCGGCAAAGCGCAGCGTCTGCTGTTGCTGCGCCCACGACGGCAGCACCGCGCCGGCCGCGATGGCGGCGCCGGCGCCCAGCAGCGAGCGGCGTTGGAGGGGATGGTTCATGGCAGTCTCCTGGTCTTGGTCGTGAGGAAAAAAAAACGGAAATCAGGGGGCGAGCCTGCGCGCCAGCGCGCGGATCGCCAGTTCGTAGCCGTGGGCACCGAAGCCGCAGATCACGCCGGTCGCGGCCAGCGACATCAGCGAATTCTGGTACAGCGCGTCGCGCCGGTGGATGTTGGTCACGTGCACTTCCGCGATCGGCTGGTCCACGGTCTTGAGCGCATCCAGCAGCGGGATGGACCGGAACGACAGCCCTGCAGGGTTGATGACGATGCCCACCGACTGCTCGCGCGCTTCCTGCACCCAGTCGACCATCACGCCTTCGTGGTTGGTCTGGCGGAATTCGCAGCCGAGCCCCAGCTCGCGCGCGGTGCGGCGGCACAGGTCCTCGACCTGCGCCAGCGTCGTGCTGCCGTACAGGTGCGGCTCGCGCACCCCCAGCAAATTGAGGTTCGGCCCGTTCAGAACGTAGACGGTGCCGGTCATGCGCGGCCCGTCCTGCGTCGCTGCTGCTTCATGTCCTTGTCTCCTGCTTCATGCACCCTCCCCGGGCGTGAGCGCATTCTTCGGCCCGTGTGGGAAAATCTTTCTGAACTGGAAACTCTTTCCACAAGATGACATGACCATCGCCCTGGACCGCGGCCTCTCGGTGCTGGAGCACCTCACCCGACACCCCGAGGGGCTGCCGATCTCGATGATCGCGAGCGAGCTGGACATCCCGCTTTCTGCCTGCCACCGGCTGCTGGCGGAGCTGCAACGGCGCGACTACGTGCGCCAGATGCGCCGGCAGGGCGACTACGTGCTGACGACGAAGGTGGTGTCGCTGGGGCTCGGTTTTCTCAGCAGCGCCGGCATCGTCGAAATCGCCGTGCCGCTGCTCGAGCGGCTCGCCACGGCTTCGGGCGAACTGGTGCGGCTGGCAATCGTCGACGACGACCGCCTCACCTTCGTCGCCAAGTCGCAGGGGCCGCGCCAGGCCGGCATGCGCTACGACCCCGACATGGGAGCGGACGCGCGCCTGTCCTGCACGGGAGCCGGCCATGCCTGGCTGATGACGCTGAGCGACGAGCGCGCGATGGAGCTGGTGTCCCGCCAGGGCTTCGGCCTGCCCGCCGACTACGGGCCGAAGGCGCCGACCACAGTGAAGGCGCTGCTGGGATTCCTGCATGCCGCGCGCGTGCGCGGCTACGCGATGATCGACGAGGTGTTCGCGCCGGGCATGGCAACGATCGCGGCGCCCGTCTACCGCCGCAAGGATGCCATCGGCGTGATCAGCATCGCGGGTCCCCGCTCACGACTGACCGCGGCCCGCATGCAGGAACTCGTCCCCGCGCTCCTGCAGGCGACGGCGGAGCTCGGTCCCATCAGCAACGCGTCGACGCTGTTCGGGCGTCCGGCCCTCGGTAAAGGGTGAGCGGGATCAAGGCGCTCCCGTCACCCGCCGCACCATCGCGTACAGCACCGACATCTGCAAGCCGCTCTTGAGCGCGTAGTTCGGGTCGACCTGGTTGGAGTAGCCCCACCAGTCGAAGCAACCGTTCGGGTTCGTGGGTCCGGGCGCGGAGCTCGCGATGGTGTCGGGATAGAGCACGACCAGTCCGTTGGTGTCGGCCCACTCGTTGATGCCCGCCTGCGTCACCCACCGATTGCCGATCGCGCCGGAATATTGGCGGCAGCCATGCAGCGCCAGCACGAAGCCGCACGTGCGGCCTTGCGCGCACGACCGGGGGACGAAGACGCTGCCCGTGCGGTTCAGGGACACGTCCTCCGAAGCGCCGAACTCGGTCTGGTCGAAGGCCAGCAGCGATCCCTGCAACTTGCCGTTGTTGCGTGGGTTCAGGGAGCCGAGGAACATGGTGAGCCAGGTCTTCACCGAGTCGTAGACGCTGCCGTTGGCCGAACACCTCACCATGAAGGGGCTGCCGGGCGTGCCGCAATCGAGCTCAGCTTCCGGCGATTCCCAGCCATGCGCGGCGGGAAACGTGCTGTCGAAGCGGACATTCGCTCCCAGCCGCAAGTACTGCGCCTCGAGGTCGGCCATTTGTTTCGGGTGGACCGTCT
>DATAGN010000383.1:0-3551 GCA_036263715.1 Ramlibacter sp. | reverse complement strand
TGAACCAGTCGATGAGCGCGGAGACGCTGCGCTCGAAGGTGGGCAGCGCGAAGGCGGCGAGCGTGGCCAGCGCGGGCAGCGCCAGCAGCAGCGCGCGGTCGGAGTTGGGCGACAGGACGGCGGTGGCGAGGCCGACCACCGCGAACCACAGGGGCAGCGCCACGTGGCGGCTTCCGAGTTGCCGGCGCCAGCGCCAGATCGTCCACAGCGCCAGGGGCCAGGCGGGCCAGGTGAACCACACGAGCAGGCGGCCCACCGACGTCCAGTCGCGCACGGGCGCCATCGGCTGGAAGCCCAGGCGCCAGTGCCAGGTGTCCACGGCCGCTGCGATGCCCGCGGCGAACAGCGCCACCAGCACGATCAGCAAGGCGCCACGCCAGCCCCGGGCATCGGCGCCTGCGTCCTGCGGGCCGTCTGCGTAGTGCAGGATGGCGCCGCCCGCGGCGAACAGCGTGGCCATGGCGGGGGCGCCGCTGAGGCCCAGGCCGACGAGGCCGCAGGCCAGCGCCACCGCCGCAGCCACGGGCCGGTAGGGCAGGGCCGCCAGCCCGAAGAAGGCGAGGGCGGTGCATCCCAGCTGGGCGAGCGAGGGCGTCGTCTCGTGCGACAGCTGCATCAACCCGAGGCAGGCGATCAGCGCCAGCAGGCCGCCGTCGGCGATGGCGCGTGCGTAGTCGGTGGGATGGGCCTCGCCGCCGAAGGCGAAGGGCACCGGCTGCGCGCCGGGCGTGCGCGCGAGGTAGTACACGCCGTACCACGCGGACGCGAGCGTGAGCACCAGCAGGCCGATGTAGGGGATGCGCACCGCGAAGTCCGGGGCGAGCCAGGAGGGCGCGAGCTGGATGGCCCAGGCGCCCAGCCAATAGGGCAGCAGCGCGTCGAACTCGGGCGGGAATCCCAGCAGGGTGGGATCGAACCAGGAGCTGCGGCCCTGCGCCAGTTCGAGCATGTAGCCCAGCGCCATGATGTCCTGGTTCTTCCAGGGCTCGCGGCCGACGAAGCCGCTGAACACGTAGGCCCCGCAGAACAGCAGCAGCGCCAGGCGCGGCAGGCGGCGCACGGCACTCTGGGCCACGATCGCGGGGGTGGGCTGGTTCACGCGGGGGAGTTTGTCATACGTGCCGCAAGCGCCGGCGCCAAAGAAAAAGGCAGCCCGAAGCTGCCTTTTCTGCGGTGCGACCGTGCTTACTTGGTCTTGCCGAACTTCTTGAAGAACTTGTCCACGCGGCCGCCCATGTCGTTCACGGACTTCTGGGTGCCCGTGTAGAAGGGGTGCGACTCGCTGGAGGTGTCCAGCTTGAAGAGCGGCAGTTCACGGCCGTCTTCCATGGTGATCTTGTCGCGCGCGGCCACGCAGGAGCGGGTCACGAACTTGAAACCGTTCGACAGGTCCTGGAAGCAGACGTCGCGGTAGTTGGGGTGAATGCCTTCTTTCATGGGGTCCTCTCGATCAGTGCCGGCAGCCGCGCCAGGACATCTGGCGTACTTTCCGGGAAGCCCGCGATTATAGCGGCTCGGGCCAGGGGCGTCGCCTGCTCCGGGCAGGTCGTGGTTAACGCGCTGGGCGGGCGCCCCGGGGCTGGCTATAACAAATCCTTCGCATCCCGCAGGAGCCGCCTTGGCCGACCCTCAAAGACGCATCGGATTCATCGGCCTCGGGCGCATGGGCCGTGGCATGGCACTCAACCTCTGCCGCAAGGGCTTTTCGCTCGTGGTGCACGACGTGGACCCGCGGCCCGTGGGGGACCTGGTGGCCGCCGGCGCCGCTTCCGCCGGCAGCGTGGCGCAGGTGGCGCAGGCCGCGGACGTGGTGGTCACCATGCTGCCGAACTCCGCCATCGTCGCCCAAGTGGTCGGCGGCGCCGGCGGCGTGCTGGCGCATGCGCGCCCCGGCGCGCTGGTGATGGACATGAGCACCGTGTCGCCGGAGACCACCGACACCCTTGCGGCCGCCGCGTCCGGCAAGGACGTCGCCTTCGTCGATGCGCCGGTGGGACGGCTCGCCAGCCATGCCGACCGCGGCGAGTCGCTGTTCATGGTCGGCGGCGCCGAACGGGATTTCCAGCGCGTCAAGCCGCTGCTGGAGGCGATGGGCACCAGCATCTACCATTGCGGGCCGCCGGGCGCGGGCACGCGCACGAAGCTCGTGAACAACTACCTGGCCATCGTGTCCTGCCAGCTCAACGCCGAGGCGCTAACGCTGGCGCAGAAATTCGGCCTCACGCTGGAGAAGACGCTGGAGGTGATCCACGGCACCACTGCCACCAACGGGCAGCTGAAGATCGCGTGGCCGACCAAGGTGCTGCGCGGCGACACCGAGCCTGGCTTCACCATCGACCTGGCGCACAAGGACCTGACGCTGATCGTCGAGGCGGCCAATGCGCTGCGCCTGCCGGTGCCGGCGGCGGCCGCCGCGCGCGAGGCGTACAGCACCGCGCGGGCGCAGGGCTTCGGCGGCAAGGACTTCTCCGCCATGGCCGACGCATGGTGCGAACTGGCGGGGGTGGCGCCCCCGCGGCTGTCGTCGTGACCGCGCCCTGGCAGGACGAGCTGCACGCGCTGCTGAAGCAGGCGCAGGTGCGGCAGGTGGCCTACGTGCCCGACGCGGGGCACGCGCGCCTGATCCGGCAGGTGCACGACGACCCGACATGCGCGGCATCGTCCTCACCACCGAGGAGGAAGGCGTCGCGGTCGCCTGCGGCGCCTGGCTGGGCGGCGAGCGCGCCGTGCTGCTGATGCAGAGCAGCGGCGTGGGCAACTGCATCAACATGCTGTCGCTGGTGGAGAACGGCCGCTTCCCCTTCCTGTGCCTCGTGACCATGCGCGGCGAATGGGGCGAGTTCAATCCCTGGCAGGTGCCGATGGCGCGCGCCACGCAGGCGTGCCTGGAGGCGATGGGCGTGCGGGTGATGCGGGCGGATCACGCCGGCGACGTCGCGCCGACCGTGCGGGCAGCGCTGGACGCCGTGTTCGCAGGGGGCGAAGCGGTCGCGGTGCTGCTGGGACAGCGGCTGATCGGTGCCAAGCAGTGGGAGGCCACGCAATGAGCACGATCGAACGGCGCGCTTTCGTGCGGGACCTGCTGGCCGCATGCCCGCAGGCGCTGGTGGTGGCAGGCCTCGGATCGCCGGCGTGGGACACCTTCGCCGCCGGCGACCTCGACACGCACTTCTACCTGTGGGGCGCCATGGGGGGCGCGGCGGCGATGGGGCTGGGCCTGGCGCTGGCGCAGCCCGATCGAGCCGTGCTGGTGGTCACCGGCGACGGCGAGCAGCTCATGGGCCTCGGCGTGCTCGCCACGGTGGCCGCGCAGCAGCCGCGCAACCTCACGCTGGTGGTGCTGGACAACGGCCACTACGGCGAGACCGGCATGCAGCGCAGCCACACCAGCCTGGGCACGGACCTCACCGGCGTGGCGCGCTCGTGCGGCTTCGCGCACGTGCTCGACGTGCAGGAGCAGCAGGGTGTCGCCGCGCTCGCGGCGCGCGTGAATGCGCGGGAGGGATGCAGCTTCGCACGCGTGCGCGTCGCCGCGGAAGACCTGCCGAAGG
>DATAGN010000382.1:0-4957 GCA_036263715.1 Ramlibacter sp. | reverse complement strand
GGCTCTGGCCCTGTGCCCCGGCAGCGAAGGACAGCGCAAGCAGCAGGCAGGCGATGAGACGGTTCATGGCTTCTTGGGAGTGGACGGTTCGCGCCAGCGCAGCAAGCGCCCGCGCGCGGTGTAGGCCAGGCTTTCCAGCACCACGGCATTGGTGTTGGCGGTGAGCGCGCGATTGGGCTGGCCGCCTTCTTCGTACAGCCCCGCGTACCAGCCCCTGGCGGGGTCGTGCAGCGGCGCGACCTTGCGCACCAGGCTTTCGGTGTAGGGCGTGCGCAGCAGCGCGTGCCAGGCGAAAGCGGCCTTCACCGAGAGCGTGCGCAGCGCCGCCACGTCCTGGCCCTTCTCCGTGACCGTTGCCCAGGGGCGCCCCGCCGACCACACGCTGTTGTAGACGAAGTACGGCGGCCGGTCCACGTGGTCCTCGGTCACGGCCGTGGGCACGCCGGTGGCGCGCGAACGCGCCTCCTGCGCCTTGTACGCGCGCCAGGCGCACTCGCGCGAGGTCCCGGTCCATCCGAACTCCAGGCCCTCGAGCACGTAGGGTTCGCTCACCACGAAGTTCTGCGCCCCGAAGCGCTGCGGATCGCGTGCATCGGCGCAGACGTTCACGCCCTGCACCGGCACCTCCTGCAGGTGGGGCCGCCAGTCGGCCGCAGCGCTCACGTCCAGGCCCATCAGCGTGAAGCCGCGCGCGGCGTACTGCTCGTAGCCCACGCGCCCCTCCTGCACCGCCTGCGGTCCGCCCGGCCCGCCCACCTGCATGCCGAACATCTGGCCCTGGCGCGCGAGCTGCGCGGTGTCCCAGCGCGCGATCACCGCCCGCGCGGCCGGCGTGTGCGTCGGGTGGCGCCAGGCCAGCACGTTCAGCGGCACCAGCAGCCGGCCGATGTCGATGGCCGACCAGCCGATGCCGCCCGGGCTTGGCTTGCCTTCGTAGTCGGTCATGGCGAGGTTGGTCACGTCATAGGACTTGTTCGGCAGCTTGCCGTCGTACAGCGGCAGGCGCTCCAGCGACACGAGCGCCTTGGAGGTGCGGATGTCGAAGGTGCGCTTCTCGATCAGCCCCAGGTCGTGCGCCGCGATCAGTGCCAGGAGGTAGGACGCCGTGTCCCACATCGTCGCGCCGGCAAAGGTTTCCACCGAGCGCACCAAGCCCGTGTTGTTGTCGAAATTCTTCTCGAAGTACGCCCAGGCGGTGCGCGCCCACTGCTTCTCCTCCTCGCTCAGCGGACGCGGCGCGGGTTCCGGCGGCAAGTCGGTGCTGGAGGCGATCGGCGCCCGCGCGGGGGCGGATTGCGCGCCGGGCCCCTGCGTCTTCTCGACCAGTTCCTTGCCGGTCTCGCGCTCGATCCACCACACCCCGGCGAAGGCGCACGCGATCGCCAGCATCCAGACGATCGGGCCGCGCGCCTTGACGATGTTGCTTTCCATGGGCTTTCAGCTCGTGGCCGGCACTGCGTCCGGCCGGGTTTCTTCTTCCTCGGGCTGCCACAGGGCGGCGCGCACCATCGGCAGCATGGCCAGCACGTTGTGCAGGCCCCAGACGGCGTTGACGACCAGGCTCGGCAGCTCGTCGTCGTGGCCGGCGCCGAACACCCGCCATGCCGCATAGGCGAGGCCGGCGAGCGTCAGCACGATCACCGCGACCTGCGGCCACACCAGGTGCAGGAAGTTGCCTTCCTGCCGGACCTTGGGCGTCACGTGGAACTTGATCTTCTCGCCACGCAGCACGGTCCACAGCGCGCGCAGGTTCACCGGGAAGAACGACAGGTACGAGGCGCGCCCGTCCCAGCTGCGCACGCCCCAGGTGCCCACCAGGAAGGCCAGTTCGTTGACCAGGATGAAGGGCAGCGCGTGCAGGTAGAAGGCGGTGGAATACGCCGACAGCGGCGCGATGCCGGTGAACAGGTAGACGATGGGCGCGGCCAGGAAGACCACGTTCCAGAGGCACCCCAGGTAGCCCCAGATGCTGCACAGGTACATCAGCCGCTGCGGCAGCGACATGGCGCCGCGGGTGAGCGGGTTGTCGCGCAGCGCGATGTCCAGCGTGCCGCCGGCGTACTTGAAGCGCTGGATCACCCAGGTCAGCAAATCCTGCGGCGACAGCATGCGCGACTCCACCTGCGGGTGCAGCACCGACTTCCAGCGTCGCACGGGGTCGCTGTGCAGCACGATGGAGGTGTAGATGTCCTCGGAGACGTGGAACTTGTAGGGCGTGAGCTCCTGCTCGATCGCCACCTGCGTGCGCATCGCCTCGCTGAAGTCGCCGCGCAGTTGCCGGTCCGGGATCTGCTTCGCGTAGCGCCCGACCTCCTGGTCGACCGACTCCGCGTAGCTGCGCAGGGCTGCCTGCATCACGGCCTCGCGCCGGTGGATGGAGCCGGCACCGCAGCAGAAGGACGCATGGCACCAGTTGCGCCGCCGCATGATGACGTCGTAGAACATCTGCGGGTCGTTGACGAAGGGATCCTCGCCGATGCGGACTTCACCGAAGACCCGCTGCACGCCACGCCCGAGGGCGCGGCCCACGCCACCGATCCTGCGTCCCAGCCACTCGGGCAGCGCCTCGCCTTCCGGGAGGTCGTAGAACCACTGGGGCGTCTGCACCCACGCGACATCGCGGTCGCGGAAGTAGCCCAGCGTGTGTTCCAGGATGGTGGGGAACACGCGCGTGTCGGCGTCGCAGATGACGATGAAGTCGCCCGAGGTCTGCTCCATCGCATTGCGCAGGTTGCCGGCCTTGAATCCGATGTTGTTGCTGCGCGTGATGTAGTGGACGCCCTCCTCGTCGGCGACCTGCTTCATGGCGGGCCGGCGGCCGTCGTCCAGCACATGGATGCGCAGGTCGATCGGGTGCGGGTAGGTCACCTTCCTGGCGTCGCGGATGGACAGGCGCACCAGCTCCTCGTCCTCGTTGTACGTCGTGAGGAAGATGTCCACGGCCACGGGTCGGCTCGACGCGTCCTCCGAGCATTCGGCCACCGTAGCCGGCGGCGGCTGCAGCGGCGTGTCGCGCGTCTTCCAGAGGTTGAAGGCGAACAGCACCAAGCCGATGTACGCGCAGGTCTCGGCCGCCGCCAGCGGAATGGCGAACCACAGCGCGTCGAAGTTGAGCGAATCGGTCCAGCGCCAGCGGATGTAGTTGGCGCCCAGCACGAGCGCCACGATCACGAGGAACTGCCACAGCAGCTCGCGTGCCGGCGAATGCGGCACCGGCGCGGGCGGCCGCCGCTGCTCGAACTTCTCGAAGTAGAAGCGCCGGCCGCTCATGCGATGCGCTTTTCCAGCCGCAGGCAGTTCATGCCTTCCCCGGTGGTGTAGGCAATGCGGTCGAAGGCGGACTTCAGGATCGCCAGCCCCATGCCGTTCTCCGGAAGCGCCGCGATGTCGTCGGGGTCGAAGTCGAAGGTGTCTGGTCCGGCGCTGTCCATGCGCCCCGCCGGAATGGGCTCGCCGGCGTCGCGCACTTCGACGGCCAGCCACTCGCCCGTGCAGTCGCAGGACAGCTCGATGGGCGCCGGCGCCTGCCGCACGAACCCGTGCTGCACGATGTTGGTCAGCACCTCCACCACCGCGATCTCCACCGCGTCGCGCTCCGGCCCCTGCAGCGCGGGCGGCAGCAGCGCGCGCAAGGCCTCGCCGGCCCGGGCGACATCCTGCAACGTCGGCTGCACGCTCAGGTGCTGCATGGCGAAACCGTTCACCCGCCCAGCCGCGCGATGGCCTCGTCGCGGCTGGCCGCGATCGTGAACACCTTGTCCATGCGCGTGAGCTGGAACAGGCTCAGCACTGCGCCCCGCGCGTTGCACACGGCGATGCTGCCGCGGTGGCCGAGCGCCTTGAGGATGGACACCATGGCGCCGAGGCCGCTGGAGTCGAGGAAATCGAGCTCGCCAAGGTCGAGGACCACGCGGGTCGCGCCGGCTTCGATCGCCTTCACCGCCGCCTGCTTGAACGCGGGCGCCACCGAGGCGTCCAGGCGCCGTACCGTGGGCCTGAACACCGACACACCCCGTTCTTCACTGATCGCCAGCAGGTCCATCCGTCACTCCTTGTTCCAGTCGAACTACCACGCGAGCTTCCAGGCCAGCGTGATGCTGCCGCTGCGGAAGGTGCCCTCGCCCGGCCCGCGCGCGCGCCCCGGGAAGCGGTTGCCCGAGTAGTTGTTGTATCCCAGCGAGAGGCCGCCGTGGGGCGAAGGATCCTCCCAGCCGAAGCCGTAGGTGTAATCGGGATCCCACGGCTGCTGCTTGTCGCCCTCGGGATACGCGAACAGCGCGAACTGCGCGTACCAACCTTCGGGCCTGGCATAGCGGCAACCGGTGGACAAGGACGTGCGGACGGGCCGCAGCGAGCCGTCGCGCGCGTCAACGTAGCGCGGCCTCAGGTTCAGCGCCGCGTTGCACGCCGCCGCATCGCCGTCGCCCACCAGCAGCAGCGGCGCCAGCGCAGCGGGCAGCAGGTAGTTGTAGCGCAAGGTGTACTGCCCCTGCGGGAAGTTGAAGCGGCCCTCGTTGGCGTCCGGCGAGAAGCGGGTGCCCGTGTAGTTGGCGTAGAAGAAGCTCCAGGTGTGCGGCCGCCAGTCGTCCCAGCCGAAGGCATAGCTGAAGTCCGGGTGCCAGGGCTGCTGCCGGTCGCCGCGCAGGTAGCGGTGGAACACCACCTGCGCGAACCAGAAGGCGTCGGCCACCGGCATCCAGCGCAGGCGCGCCTGCAGGGTGGGCGACACCGCCGTCGAACCCTGCGTGCCCCGCCCGGCGCTCGCACTGCCGCCGGAGCGCAGCGGCAGCTCCAGCGCGAGCACCAGCGACAGGCCGTGGCCCTCGCGCGCCGCGGGCTCCGTGCGGATCGGCTGCGGCGTATAGACGGGGTCCACTTGCGCCGGCGGCTCGACATAGGTGCCGCCGCGCTGCTGGGTGCTCACCTGCGGCGGCGGGTCCTGCGCGCAGGCGGCGCT
>DATAGN010000381.1:0-4783 GCA_036263715.1 Ramlibacter sp. | reverse complement strand
ACATGCGGCGGAACTCGAGGTCCTTGACGATCGCTTCCAGCCGCGCGGTGTCCGCCTCGATGGTCGCCAGGCCGGCCTCGTCGCCTTCATCCTTGCTCATCTCGAACAGCTCGAGGTCGTCCGACAGCTCGCGTTCGAGGTCCTGGAGGGTCACGACGATGCCATCCAGCTGCTTCTTTTCCTTGCCCAGTTCCTGGGCCTTCTTGGGGTCGTTCCAGACCGTGGGGTCTTCCAACGAGGCGTTGACCGTTCTCAGGCGCTCCGACTTGGCATCGAAGTCAAAGATACCTCCGGAGCTCTCCGGTACGCGCCTGGAGGTCAGCCAGGGTCGTACCGATCAGGTTGATGCGTTCTGCGTCCATGATGTCTTTCCTAAACCGCCAATTTTCTCATGCGCCACTGTCGGGCGCGTCCAGCGGCAGCGACAGGATGAATTCCGCGCCTTCGCCGGGCGCGCTGCGCACCTCCAGCCGCCCCGCGTGGGCCTGCGCGATCTGGCGCGCGATGTACAGGCCGAGGCCCAGTCCCGGGACGTCGGCGACGCCATCGGTGCGTTCGAACTGCTCGAAGATGCGCTCCTGGTCGGCCGGCGCGATGCCCATGCCCTGGTCGCGCACGGACACGAAGGCTTCCCGCTCGTCCTCGCGCGTGCCCACCAGCACCGCCACCGGCTTGCCCTGGCCGTAGCGCAGCGCGTTGGTCAGCAGGTTGGTGATCACCTGCTCGATGCGGAACTCGTCGCCCACCAGCGGCAGGCCCTCGGGCGCGGCGATGGTCAGCGCCACGCCCGCCTGCGTGGCCTGCTCCTGGATCGCGTCGACCACCGCGCGCGCCGAGGCGACGAGGTCGAATTCCGCCGGCACGATGGCCAGTCGCCCGGTGCGCGCCCGCGAGACGTCGAGCATGTCGTCGAGCAGCCGCACCATGCTGCGGATCTGGCGCTCGTCGCGCTCCACCATGCGCAGCATGGCCTGCGGATCGGGCGGCTTGGCCGCCGACAGCATCTTGCGGCGCAGCTGCGCCTGCAGGTACACCGAGTTGAGCGGGTTGCGCAGCTCGTGCGCGATCATCGACATGAAGTCGTCGCGCATGCTCACCGCGCGCTGCAGTTCCGCCTGCGCGACCTGCAGTTCCTGCCGCTGGCGGAACAGCTCCACGAACACGTTCACCTTGCTGCGCACCGCGTGCGGATCGAGCGGCTTGTAGAGGAAGTCCACCGCGCCCGACTCGTAGCCGCGGAAGGCGTAATTGAGCTCGCGCCCGCCGGCACTGACGAACACGATGGGGATGCCGCGCGTGCGCTCCGTGCCGCGCATCAGTTCGGCCAGCTCGAAGCCGTTCATGGACGGCATCTGCACGTCGAGGATCGCCAGCGCGAAGGCATGCTCCAGCATCAGCGACAGCGCCTGGTCGCCCGAGCGCGCCGTGAAGATGCGGCGGTCGGGCCGGCGGATCAGCGCCTCCAGCGCGATCAGGTTTTCCTGCAGGTCGTCGACGAGCAGGACGTTGGCGATGATGGGTTCGGGATTCATCGGCTCAGCACAGTGTGCAGCAGGGCGGCCAGCCCGGGCAGGGGAAGGACGAAATCCGGCTGGGCGGCGCGTATCGCGGCCAGCGGCATGGCCTGGTGCTGGGCGTCCTGCGGGTCCTGCACCGCCGTCAGGCCGCCGGCCGCGCGGATGCTGGCGAGCCCCTGCGCGCCGTCGTCGCTGGCGCCGGTGAGGATGATGCCCATCAGCCCGGCGCCGTAGGCATCGGCACAGGATTGCAGCAGCACGTCGATCGAAGGGCGCGAGAACAGCACCGGCGCGTCGCAGCTGAGCGAGAAGCTGCGGTCGGCCTCGACCAGCAGGTGGTAGCCGGGCGGCGCGAAATACACCGCGCCGGGCGCCACGGGCGCGTGCGGACGCGCCTCGTGCACCGGCACCGCCAGGCGGGCGCCGAAGACCTGCACGAGGCGGCTCTCGTGATCCTCCGGCAGGTGCAGCACCACGATCACGGCGGCCGGCAGCGGCGGCCGCAGCTGTCCGAGCAGCACGAACAGCGCATCGATGCCGCCCGCCGACGCGCCAATCGCCACGGCTTCGGCGGCGAAGCGGAAGTCCTGGGGTACGCAGGTCTGCATCACGCCAGCTTGCGGTAGATGCGCTCGGGCCGGCTCACGGCCTCGAAGCGGTGCGACCAGGCGGAGAAGTCCAGCGTCTCCTTGGTGCCCAGGCCGAGGAAGCCGCGGTGCGACAGCGACTCGTGGAAGAGGCCGAGCGCGCGGTCCTGCAGCTCGCGGTTGAAGTAGATCAGCACGTTGCGGCACGACACCAGCTGCGTCTCGGAGAACACGGCGTCGGTCGCCAGGCTGTGGTCGGCGAAGGTGATGCTGTCGCGCAGCTTCCGGTCGAACAGCGCGCCACCGTAGGCCGCCGTGTAGTAGTCGCTGAAGCTGCGCGTGCCGCCGGCGCGCTGGTAGTTCCGCGTGAAGGGCTGCATCGCCTCCAGGCTGAAGATGCCGGCCCTGGCCTTCTCGAGCGAGGCGTGGTTGATGTCGGTGGCGTAGAGAATGGCACGCTCCAGCAAGCCTTCCTCCTGCAGCAGGATGGCCAGCGAGTAGGGCTCCTCCCCGGTGCTGCAGCCGGCGACCCATACCTTGATCGACGCGTAGGTGCGCAGCACCGGTACCACCTGCTTGCGCAGCGCGAGGAAATACGCGGGGTCGCGGAACATCTCGCTTACGGGCACGGTGAGGTACTGCAGCAGCTGCGCGAAGGCGTCGGCGTCGTGCAGGATGCGGTCCTGCAGCGCCGAGATGGTTGCAAAGCCCATGCGCTGCTGCGCCTGCAGCACGCGGCGCTTGAGCGAGGCGCGCGCGTAGTCGCGGAAGTCGTGGCCGTAGCGCAGGAACACCGCATCCACCAGCAGGCGGACCTCGATGTCCGTCAGCGCCATGGGGTTCAAAGCATGCGCTCCAGCTTCGGCATCCACACCCGCATCAGCGAGAACAGGCGCTCCAGCTCGATCGGCTTGGCCAGGTAGTCGTTGGCGCCGGCGGCCAGGCACTTCTCCTGGTCCTCCTTCATCGCCTTGGCGGTCACCGCGATCACCGGCAGCTTCTGCCAGCGCGGGTTCTTGCGGATCTCGCGCGTGGCGGTGAAGCCGTCCATCTCCGGCATCATGATGTCCATCAGCACCAGGTCGATGCCGTCCGGGTTCTGTTCCAGCTTCTGCAGCGCCTCGACGCCGTTGCGCGCGATCTCCACCGCGGCACCCTTGTGCTCCAGCGCGCTGGTCAGGGCGAAGATGTTGCGCATGTCGTCGTCCACCACCAGGATCCGGCGGCCTTCGAAGGCCTTGTCGCGGTTGCGCGCGGTGCGCAGCATCTTCTGCCGCTCGCTGGAAAGCTGCGTCTCCACCTTGTGCAGGAACAGCGTCACCTCGTCGAGCAGGCGCTCCGGCGAGCGCGCGCCCTTGATGATGATCGAGCGCGAATACCGCAGCAGCTCCGATTCCTCGTCGCGGGTGAGGTTGCGGCCGGTGTAGACGATCACCGGCGGGAAGGACTTGCTCTCGCCGGCGGCCATGCGCTTGAGGAGTTCCTGCCCCGTCATGTCCGGCAGCTTCAGGTCGATGATCATCACGTCGAACACCGAGTCCGCCAGTGCCTGGAGCGCTTCGTCGCCGCGGGTGGCCGAAACGATCTCGACATCGCCATCGCCGATGAGGGCGCGCACGCTTTCCTGCTGGCGCGGGTCGTCCTCCACCAGCAGCACGCGCTTGAGCTTCTGGCTCAGCTTCGACTCCAGGCGTGAGAACACTTCCTGCAGCTGCTCGCGCGACGCGGGCTTTCGCGCGTAGCCGATGGCGCCCATCTGCAGGGCCGGCTCGGAGCGGTCTTCCGCCGACAGCGCGTGCACCGGGATGTGCCGCGTGCGCGGGTCCTCCTTCAGCCGCTGCAGCACGGCGAGTCCGGTTTCATCGGGCAGCAGGATGTCCAGCAGCACCGCGTCGGGCAGCTGCGTCATCGCGAGCTCGCAGCCTTCGCGGGCGTCATGCGCCACCAGGCAGCGGTAGCCCAGCTCGTGCGCCAGGTCGAACAGGATGGAGGCGAAGCGAACGTCGTCCTCCACAACGAGCACCGTTCGCTTGCCGGCAGCGGGCGTGTCGCGGTCGTCGGCGAAGGTCGGCGGCTGCGGCTTCCGGGGCGCGGAAGCCGGCGAGGGCGGCGGTGCCGGCTTCACTTTCGGCGGGGGTGTCTGCTCCGGCGGCGTCATCGCCACCGGCTGCTGCGCATGGCGCTCGGCGTATTCCACCGGCAAGACCACGGTGAAGGTGCTGCCCTGGCCCGGCGCGCTGCTGACGGCGATGTCGCCGCCCAGCAGGCGGGCGAGGTCCCGCGAGATCGACAGGCCCAGGCCCGTGCCGCCGAACCTGCGGCTGGCGGTGCCGTCGGCCTGCCGGAAGGCCTCGAAGATCAGGTCGTGCTGCGACGCGTCGATGCCGATGCCGCTGTCACGCACCTCGAAGCAGATGCGGTCCTGTGCCTGCGGCGCGACCTTCAGCGCCACGCTGCCGTGCTCGGTGAACTTCACCGCGTTGGCCAGCAGGTTGCGCAGGATCTGCTCGAGGCGTTGGCGGTCGGTGAACAGGGTCGCCGGCGTGCCTTCCTCCACGTCCACCTGCAGCTGCAGGCCCTTGCGCTGCGCCAGCGGAGCGAACATGTTGCGCAGGCCTTCGGCCACCGAGGCGATCGGCGTCACCTCCGCGCGCACCTCCAGCTTGCCCGCCTCCACCT
>DATAGN010000380.1:0-4005 GCA_036263715.1 Ramlibacter sp. | reverse complement strand
AGGGAATCACCTTGCCCTCGCCGCGCGTGACTTCGTCGACGTGGGCGAACGCGGCCCAGGCCAGCGCCACCAGCAGCGTGGCGGCGAACACGCGCAGCAGCAGGCGGGCGCGCAGCGGCTCCTGTTCCAGCGCGGTGCGGCGGGCGTCGGCGACGAAGCCGGCCTCGTCGGGCGTGGGATTGGCGCCGCGGAAGGCGTCGCGCAGGCTGGCGAGGATCATGCGGCCCTCCCGACGCGGCCGGCCCGCAGGTCGTTCATCACCTGCTCGCGCGGGCCGTCGGCGACGACCCGGCCTTCGTCGAGCACCACCACGCGCGTGGCCAGGTCGAGCAAGGTGCTGCGGTGCGTGACCAGCACCATGGTCTTGTCCTGCGCGAAGGCGCGCAGGCGCTCCTTGAACTGCATCTCCGACTGCGCGTCCATCGCCGCGGTCGGCTCGTCCAGCAGCAGGATCCGTGGTGCCAGCAGCGCGGCGCGGGCGATGGCGATGCCCTGGCGCTGGCCGCCCGAGAGCGATTCGCCGCGCTCGCCCACGATCATGGCCAGGCCCTGCGGGTGGTTGTTGACGAAGGAGGCGAGGCCGCCGACCTGCAAGGCGGCGATCACCGCGGCATCGTCGACAAAGGGAGCGGCCACGGCGACGTTGTCGCGCAGCGTGCCGTAGAACAGCAAGGGGTCCTGCGCCACGTAGCCTATGCCCCGGCGCAGGTCGGCCGGGTCGAGCTGGCGCAGGTCGATGCCGTCGACGCGCACGCTGCCTTCGGCGGGCGCGTACAGGCCCAGCACCAGCCGCTGCAGCGTCGTCTTGCCCGAGCCGACGCGGCCGAGGATCGCGACCTTCTCGCCGGCGCGGATGCGCAGGTTCAGGCCGCGCAGGGACGACTCCTCGCGGCCGGGATAGGCGAAGCGCACGTTCTGGAACTCGATGTCGCCGGACAGCTGCGGGCGCGACTGGAAGGCCTGCGCATCCTGCCGCTCGGGATGCGCGTTCATCGTCGATTCCAGCGCCAGCAGCGAGCTCTTGGCCGTGTGGTACTGCATCAGCAGGCCGACCACCTGCGCCAGCGGGCCCATGGCGCGGCCGGCCAGCATGGTGCAGGCGATCAGGCCGCCCATGGTGAGCATGCCTTCGTGGATCAGGTACACGCCGGCGACGATCATCGCCACGTTCACCAGCTGCTGCAGGCTCATGACGCCGTTGCTGACGGTCGACGACAGCAGGCGCATCTGCGCGTTCACGCGCGAGAGGAACAGGGTCGTGTCCTCCAGCCGGCCCTGCATCACGCGTTCGGCGCCGTGGGCCTTGATCGTCTCCATCCCGGCGAGCGCCTCGACCAGCGTCGCGTTGCGCAGGCTGGCCGCCCGGAAGGAGGTCTCCGACAGCTGCTGCATGCGGCCCTGCACCACCCAGCCGTAGGCGAGGACCAGCGCCACGCCGAGGATCGGCGCGAACACCAGGGGCCAGGAAATCCAGGTGACGACCGCCAGGAACAGCACCGCAAAAGGCAGATCGACCACCGCGGTGACGGTGGCCGATGCGATGAAATCGCGCACGCTTTCGAAGGAACGCAAGGTGGCCGCGTAGGCCCCGACGGAGGGAGGTCGCTCGGCCAGCCGCATGCCCAGCACGCGTTCCATGATCAGCGTGGACAGCTTGGCGTCGATGCGCGTGCTGGCCAGGTCGACGAAGTAGCCGCGCATCACGCGCAGCACGTAATCGGCCACCAGCAGGATGCCCACGCCGATGGCGAGCGTCCACAGGGTCTCGACCGCGAAGTTCGGCACCACGCGGTCGTAGACGTTCATCGAGAACAGGGGCAGCGCCAGCGCGAACACGTTGACCAGCAGGGCTGCCAGCAGCACGTCGCGGTACAGCGGCAGCTGTTCGCCCACGGCGGCCCAGAACCAGTGCTTCTGGCGCAGGTGCGCGACTTCCGGCGCCCGGGCGTCGAAGCGGAACTGCGGCTGGGCGCTGATCGCATAGCCGGCGTAGCGCGCGGCGAGTTCGGCGCGCGGCATGCGCACCTCGCCCTCGCCGGATTCGGGCAGCAGCACGCAGGCGGTGGCGCCGTCGTCGGCCCATCCGACCAGCAGGCAGGCCTGGTCGTCCTGCAGCAGGATCACGAGGGGCAGGAGCGCGGTGTCGAAGCCCTCGAGCGGCCGGCGCAGGATGCGGGTGGCGATGCCGACGCGGCTGGCGGCACGGGTGAACAGGGCGGGCGTCATGCCGCCGGAGGCGACGGGCAGCCCCGCGGCCAGGGCGGTGCGCGTGGCCGGCCGGCCGTGGATGCGCGCCAGCTGGACCAGGCAGTCCAGCAGCGGGTCCACGTGCAGCAGGTCTTCGGGCAGGTCCAGGCCCGGCGCGTGTGCGCCGTTTCCTACAAACCCGATGTTGGTATCGCTCGTTCCCATGACGTCCTGTCCAGCGCACCCGGAGACGGCCGAGCGCGTAAGCAACTGTAAATGCCCTGAGTGACCGCCGACTTTCGTTGGTCGGCGGTGCACCACCGGCTGGCCGAACCCTGGTTGAAGGAACGTCGGCAAGCTCTTGTGTTTGCTGGACTTTCTGGATGATGCCCTGTAGCACCAGTTACTGTCGAGCACCGTCAGAGCGGCTTAAGCGCCTCCGGCTGCTGGGTTGCGCACTCGCAACGCTCGGGCGCCGGAAAGCACGCGCGAGGCCACTTTCTGGGGCTCCAAGGCCAGCGTTTACCATCTGCCCTGAGGAGACGCCCCTTTGCCAGTGATCACCAACATCGAGGACCTGCGCGTCCTCGCCCAGCGGCGCGTGCCGCGCATGTTCTACGACTACGCCGACTCGGGCTCGTGGACCGAGAGCACCTACCGCGCCAACGAGAAGGACTTCGAGCGCATCCTGCTGCGCCAACGGGTGGCGGTGAACATGGAAGGCCGCAGCACCCGCACCACCATGGTCGGCCAGGACGTCGCGATGCCGGTGGCGATCGCCCCGACCGGGCTGACCGGCATGCAGCACGCCGACGGCGAGATCCTCGCGGCGCGCGCGGCCAAGAAGATGGGCATCCCGTTCACGCTGTCGACCATGAGCATCTGCTCGATCGAGGACGTGGCCGCGGGCACCGAGCGGCACCCCTTCTGGTTCCAGCTGTACGTGATGCGCGACCGCGGCTTCATCGAGAGCCTGATCGACCGGGCCAAGGCGGCCAACTGCTCGGCGCTGGTCGTCACGCTGGACCTGCAGATCCTGGGCCAGCGCCACAAGGACATCAAGAACGGCCTGTCGGCGCCCCCCAAGCTGACGCCCGGCAACATCCTGAACATGATGACCAAGCCCCGGTGGTGCATGGCCATGCTCGGCACGCGGCGGCACCACTTCGGCAACATCGTCGGCCACGTGAAGGGCGTGGAGAACATGGGCTCGCTGTCGGAGTGGACGGCCAAGCAGTTCGACCCGCGGCTGTCGTGGAAGGACGTGGAGTGGATCAAGAGCCGCTGGGGCGGCAAGCTGATCCTGAAGGGCGTGCAGGACATCGACGACGCGAAGCTCGCAGCCGATTCGGGCGCCGACGCGGTGATCGTGTCCAACCATGGCGGCCGGCAGCTCGATGGTGCGCCTTCTTCCATCTCCGCGCTGCCGCAGATCGTGGAAGCGGTGGGCGACCGGATCGAGGTGCACATGGACGGCGGCATCCGCTCGGGCCAGCACGTGCTCAAGGCGATCGCGCTCGGCGCGCGCGGCACGTACATCGGCCGCGCGATGCTTTACGGCCTGGGCGCCATGGGCCAGCCGGGCGTGGAGCGCGCGCTGGAGATCATCCGCAACGAGCTGGACCTGTCGATGGCCTTCTGCGGCCGCACCGACATCCGCGACGTGGACCAGAGCATTCTGCTGCCGGGGACTTACTGAGTCTGTTGGCTCGCCGAGGTCTGTGAACGCAGAGGGCGCAGAGGTTACGCAGAGGACGCAGAGAAGACCAATACAGAAACTGTTTGCCTTGTATTCCTCTGCGTCCTCTGCGTACTTCT
>DATAGN010000379.1:0-6613 GCA_036263715.1 Ramlibacter sp. | reverse complement strand
CGACGCAGTCGATCAGCGTCGCATGGGTCAACAGGGTGCGCATGGTTTCCTTGGGCTGGCGCTCACTCGGCCACGATGCCGACCTTGCCGGCGAGGTCCTTCCACTTTGCCACCTCGCCGTTGACGAAGCGGCCGAATTCGTCGGGCGACTGCGGCGACGCGACGATGCCCTTGTCGCCGAAGGCCTTCGCGAGCTCGGGCGAGTTCAGCAGGGCCACCGCTTCGGCGTTGACGCGATCGATGACGGCGCGCGGCGTCTTGGCCGGCGCGAACAGGCCGAACCAGGTGCCGCCGGAGAAGGCAGGCAGGCCCGCTTCGGCGAAGGTGGGCACGTTGGGCACGCTCGCCAGCCGCTGGCGCGTGGCAACGGCGAGTGCGCGCAGCTTGCCGGCCCTCACGTGCTCCAGCACCGCCGGTGGCGTGTCGAAGGTGTATTGCACCTGGCCACCGAGCAGGTCCACGATCGACGGGCCGCTGCCTTTGTAAGGCACGTGCGTCGCGCCGATGCCAGTGAGCGACTTGAACAATTCGCCCGCGAGATGGTTCGACGTGTTGTTGCCGAAAGAGGAGTAATTGAGCTTGCCGGGGTTGGCCTTGGCGTAGGCGATGAACTCCTGCAGCGTGTTCACCGGCACCGCGGGATTCACCACCAGGAAAAAGGGCACCTGCCCCACCAGCGTGATCGGCTGCAGGTCGCGCACGGGGTCGTAGGGCATGGTCTTCATCGTGATCGGCGCGATCGACACCTCGGGCGAGGCCGCCAGCAGCAAGGTGTACCCGTCCGGTTCGGCGCGCACGACGGCGGTGGCGGCGACCGTGCCGCCCGCGCCCGCACGGTTGTCGACGACGACCTGCTGGCCGAGCCTGCGACCGAGCTGCTCGGCGAGCAGGCGGCCGGCCACGTCGGTGCTGCCGCCCGGCGGGTAGCCGATCAGCATGCGCACGGGACGCGTGGGCCAGGCAGCCGACTGCGCCAGGCCGGTGCCGGGGGCGGCGGCTGCGGCCGCGGAAACGAGCAGGAAAGTACGACGTTGCATCATGGGGGACTCCTTGGCGGTGCGCGCCCGCGGCGCGCCTGTCGCGACCAATGCACTTTATGTGCCGGGCGTAGCGCAATGCAATATGCTCTTATCGCATTCCAATAAGCGGAGCGAATCCATGTCCCGACTCCTCACCATCGCCGCCGCGCAGACCGGCAGCGTCGAAGACGGCGACCTGCGCACCATCACCGAGGCCGCGCACGCGATGCTGGACGAGGCGGCGCGCCAGCAGGTGCGGCTGCTCACCTTCGGCGAGCTGTTCCTCACCCCATTCTTCGCCAACCGGCTCGTCGAGGACTTCGATCGGTGGTTCTTCACCGACACGCACGAAGTGCTGGCCGGCCTGCGCGAGAAGGCCAGCCGCCACGGCATCGCGCTGGTGCTGCCCTTCGGGGAACGCGCGCACGACGGCTGGTTCAACAGCGCGTTCGTGTACGACGAGCAGGGGCAGGAAGCGGGGCGCTACCGCAAGACGCACATCCCCGCGTACTTCCCGGCCGAGGGGCCGGGCGGCACCGGCAGCTACGAGAAGTTCTACTTCGCGCCGGGCAACAAGCTCGAGACCTATGCGGTCGCGGGGACGCGCATCGGCATCCAGATCTGCAACGACCGGCTGTATCCCGAAGCCTCGCGAACGCTCGCGCTCAAGGGCGCCGAGCTGATCGTCATGCCGATCGCGTTTTCCACTTACGCGGACCCGGCCCAGCGCACCTCGATCTGGGAGATCCCGCTGCGCGCCCGCGCCTACGAGAACGGCGCCTACGTGCTCGCGTGCAACCGCGTCGGCACCGAAGGGCCGCGCCACCACCTCGGGCGCAGCATGGTGGTGGATCCGCGCGGGATGATCGTGGCGGAAGCGGGCACGACCGGGCCGCAGCTGCTGACCGCGGAGATCGACCTGGACGCCGTCTCCTCCGCCCGCAAGAAATTTCCGTGGTGGCGCGACCGCCGCCCGGACCTGTACGGCCCGCTGGTGGAGTGAGGCATGGCGACGCAGGCAGTGCGACGCAGCGTGCAAGGGGAAAGCCCCCTGTTCATGGGCTCGCTGGCCAAGTGCTTCCAGGTGCTGGAGGCCTTGAACACGGCGGGACGCGCGGTGGGCCTCACCGAGCTCGCCCAGCTCTCCGGCCTGGACCGCAGTGGCGTGCAGCGCATCACGCACACGCTGCGCGTGCTGGGCTACCTGCGGCAGGACCCTGCTACCAAGGCCTTCCGCCTCGCGGGTCGCATGCTGGAGTTCGGCCACACGGTGCTGGCGACGAACCGGGTGCGCGAGCGGGCGCAGCCCCACCTGGAGGCGCTGAACCGGCGCACGGCGGAGACGGTGAACCTGATGGAGCTGGAAGGCGAGGAGATCGTCTACGTCTCGCGTTTTCCGAGCGTGCATGCAGTGAGCGTGGACTTGCACGTGGGCTCGCGCCTGCCCGCGTTCTGCACCGCGGCGGGGCGGGCGATCCTGTCGCACGTGGATCCTGCCGAAGCGGCGGCGCGGCTGAAGGGGGCGAAGCGCAACGCGATGACGCCCTGCACCGTGACCGAGCTGCCGAAGCTCAGGCAGCTGCTGCTGGCGGCCCGGGAGCAAGGCTATGCGCTCAATGACCAGGAGGCCTTCATCGGCGACATCTCGGTGGCCGCGCCGCTGCTGGATCCGCAGGGCCAGCCCCTGGGCGCGGTGAACATCGCGGTGCCTTTCCCGCGCTGGCATGTCGACGACGTGGTGGCGCGGCTGGTGCCGCAGCTGCTGAAGACCGCTGCGGCAATCAACAAGGAGCTGCGTTACCTGTGACGGCCTTGCTCCCTTCCCCCGGGAGGCGTAGGGGGCAAGCCAGGACGCGCAAAATGAAGCCATGACCTCCCCTCGCTTCCCCGTCTTCTTCCTCTCCCATGGCGGCGGGCCCTGGCCCTGGGTCGACGGCATGCGCGAGGCGTTCGCGAAAACCGCGAACGAATTCGCGGCACTGCCCCGGCGGCTGCCCGCGAAACCGAAGGCCGTTCTCGTGATCACGGGCCACTGGGAAGCGCCGCAGTTCATGGTCTCGACCGCAGAGCGGCCGCCGATGGACTACGACTACTACGGCTTTCCCGAACACACCTACCAGCTGCAGTACCCCGCGCCCGGCGCGCCGCAAGTCGCCCAGCGCGTGCGCGCGCTGATGGCGCATGCCGGCCTGCCTTGCGGCGAGGATCCGGAGCGCGGCTACGACCACGGCACCTTCGTCCCCATGCACCTGATGTACCCGGATGCTGACGTCCCCGTGGTGCTGCTGTCGCTCAAGAGCAGCTACGACCCGGCGGAACACATCCGCGCCGGCGAAGCCATCGCGCCGCTGCGCGACGAAGGCGTGCTGGTGCTGGGCAGCGGCCTCACGTACCACAACATGCGTGGCTTTCGGCAGCCGGCGTCCGCGCCCGTTGCGCAGGCGTTCGGCGGGTATTTGCAGCAGGCGGTGACGGCGTCACCCGAGGAGCGCAGGCGCATGCTCGTCGAATGGGCGCAGGGCCCGGCCGCGCGGCAGGCGCATCCGCGCGAGGACCATTTGCTGCCTTTGATGGTGTGCGCCGGTGCGGCCGGTGACGATCCCGGCGAAGTCGTGTTCGTCGACCACGTGATGAACGTGGACATGGCGTCGTACGCGTTCGCCTGAATTCTTTCTTTCTCCCAGAGGGAGAGGGAGAAAGACCGACTACCGGTTCCTGCGTGCCTCCGCATCCACCATCTCCTGCTTCTCCCGGATCCCCGCCGGCCACGTCGACTTGATCCACGAGAGCACCGCCACGATCTCCGCGTCGCTCAGCACACCCTCGTACGCCGGCATGTCGGACGCATGGTCCTTCAGGTTCGCCGCCTTGGCCACCCCGTGCTTGGTGATGCGGAACAGCACTTCGTCCGGGTGATGCCACGTGTGCCCCGTCGCATCGTGCGGCGGCGCGGGCAGGCGGCCGCTCGCAGTGCGCTCGCGCCAGCGCGGCTGGCCTTCCAGCTGCGCGCCATGGCAGGCGGCGCAGTGCTGCACGTAGACCTTCTGCCCCGTCGCGAGCACCTGCGCATCCCGCGTGTTTAATCGCACGCCGCTGTCGTTTCCGCGGTCGCAGCCCGCCAGCAGCAGCAGCGCCAGCGCCGCCCAAAGCGCCCCTTTTTGCATTGATTCACCTCTCAACCATCGTAAACCCTCATGGGGAATGCGAGGGAGGGCCGGACCGGGCCGATACGATCCGGGAGTCAGAGGAGATCTTCATGAGCAACCAGTCCGTCACCGTCAACGGCAAGACCGCCGTCGTCGACGCCGATCCCGCCACCCCGCTGCTGTGGGTGATCCGCGAGCACCTGCAACTCACCGGCACCAAGTTCGGCTGCGGCATCGCCTCCTGCGGCGCCTGCACCGTGCACGTCGACGGCGAGGCCGTGCGTTCCTGCGTGACGCCGATCGCCGCGGTGCAGGGCAAGAAGGTCACGACCATCGAAGGCCTCTCGCCCGATGGCAACCACCCGCTGCAGAAGGCCTGGGTCGTCGAGCAGGTGCCGCAGTGCGGCTACTGCCAGTCGGGCCAGATCATGCAGGCCGCCACGCTGCTGGCCAAGAACAAGGCGCCGACCAAGGACCAGATCGTGCGCCACATGGACGGCAACATCTGCCGCTGCGGCACCTACCAGCGCATCGTCAAGGCGATCGAGCGCGCCGCCAAGGAGGCCTGACATGGACACCATCCAGACCACCCGCCGCGGCTTCCTGGCCGCCACCGGCGGCCTCACCTTCTCCGCCGTCCTGGGCGTGGGCCTCAGCGACCCGGCGCAAGCGCAGGCGCCCGCCGCCGGCGGCAAGCTGCAGGCCAACGCCTTCGTCACGATCAATCCCGACGACACCGTCACCATCATCGCGCCCGTCGCCGAGATGGGCCAGGGCACGCTGACCGCGCTGCCGCTGCTGGTGGCCGAGGAACTCGACGCCGACTGGTCCAAGGTCAAGGCCGAATTCGCGCCGGCGAACCCGCGCCTGTACGGCAACCCGCACCCGCTGCTCAATGGCGGCCAGGCCTCGCTGGCCAGCATCGCGGTGCCCGGCTTCTTCATGCCGCTGCGCATCGCCGGCGCGCAGGCGCGCATCGTTCTGATGCAGGCGGCCGCCGAGAAGTGGAACGTGCCCTTCTCCGAGCTCGGTACCGAGCCGGGCCAGGTGGTGCACGCCAGGACGAACCGCCGCATGACCTACGGCGACATCGCCCAGTTCGCCAAGATGCCGGCGCAACTGCCCACGGTGACGGCGGACCAGCTCACCAAGCCGGAGAACTTCCGCCTGGTCGGCCGCACCGACATCGGCCGCAGCGACGTGCGTTCCAAGACCAATGGCCAGGCCAAGTACGGCATCGACGTGCAGGTGCCCGGCATGGTGTACGCGGCGGTGCTCGAGTCGCCCATGGAAGGCGCGAAGGCGACCAACGTCAACACCGCCGAAGCGATGGCCGTGCCCGGCGTCACGCACGTGCTCACCATGCCCTTCGGCGTGGCGATCGTCGGCAAGAGCGTCGAAGCCACGCGCATGGCCCGCCATGTGCTGCAGCCCAAGGTGACCTGGGACACGAGCGGCAGCGCAGCGGCCAAGTTCGATTCCACCAAGGCGAAGGGCGAATACGAGCGCGCCGGCAAGGACGCCTCCGCCAAGGCCATGGATGCCTACAAGCGCGGCGACGTCACCAGGGCCTTCGGCGACGGCGGCAAGGTGATCGAGGCCACCTACTGGTCCGAGCACACCTACCACGCCCAGATCGAGCCGATGAACTGCACGGCGCGCGTCAACGAAGACGGCACCTGCGACATCTGGACGGGCAGCCAGGCACCCGCCGGCGTGCTGGCGGTGGCGACCAACATCCTGAAGACCACGCCGGACAAGATCCGCTTCCACCAGCAGATGCTCGGTGGCGGCTTCGGCCGCCGCCTGGTGCCGGACATCGTGGCGCAGGCCGTGATCCTCTCCAACGCGGTGAAGAAGCCGGTGAAGCTGATCCTCAGCCGCGAGGACGACCTCGCCGCAGCCCGCCCGCGCCCGATGACGCACCACGTGATGCGCGCGGCGCTCGATGGCAGCGGCAACCTGGTCGGCTGGAAGCACCGCGTGGTGGCCGAGAACGTCGACGCCATCGCCGCGCCCCCGCGCTTCCAGGCCACCGGCGGCAAGGATTACATCGGCTGGCAGGGCAGCGACATGCCGCACTACAACGTGCCGAACTACACGGCCGAGGGCGTGCGCGAAATCCGCGGCATGCGCGTGCAGGCCTTCCGCGGCATCGGCGCCGGCCACAACAAGTTCGCCATCGAGAGCTTCCTCGACGAGATCGCGGCCGAACGCAAGGTCGACCCGCTCGAGCTGCGCCTGGCGCTCACGCGCGAGGACGCGCGCGCCAACGGCGTGCTGCGCGAAGTGGCACGCATCTCCGACTGGGGCCGCAAGCGCCCGGGTCGCGGCATGGGCATCGCCTTCGCCGACTACCACGGCAGCCTGTCGGCCGCGGTGGCGGAGATCTCGCTCGATCGCGCCAGCGGCAAGATCAAGGTGCACAACTACTGGGTCGCCGCCGAC
>DATAGN010000378.1:0-7373 GCA_036263715.1 Ramlibacter sp. | reverse complement strand
CGCATGATCGCGGCTGAACAACAAGCCAAGGTGGTGGCCTGATGCCTCAGATGGAAGTGAAGGTCCTGCGCAAGAAGCAGGAAGCGCTGGACATCGCCAGCTTCGAGCTGGTCAAGCCCGATGGTTCCGCCCTGCCCGGCTTCGGCGCCGGCTCGCACATCGACGTGCAGGTGCCCGGCGGCATCACGCGCCAGTATTCGCTGTGCAACGACGCGGCGGAGCAGCATCGCTACCGCATCGCGGTGCTGCGCGACCCCGGCTCGCGCGGCGGCTCCACCGCGATGCACGACGCGGTGCAGGAAGGCGACACGCTCCTGATCAGCGAGCCGCGCAACCACTTTCCGCTGGTGCACGCGCAGCGCACGCTGCTGCTGGCCGGCGGTATCGGCGTGACGCCGCTGCTTTGCATGGCGCAGCGCCTGCAGGCCATCGGCGGCGACTTCACGCTGCACTACTGCACGCGCTCGGCCGAGCGCACCGCGTTCCGCGACGAGATCGCCGCGTCCCCTTATGCGTCGCGCGTGCAGTTCCACTTCGACGATGGCGACGCGGCGCAGAAGCTGCAGCTGGAGCAGGAGATCGCGCAGCCCACTCCCGGCACGCACATCTACGTGTGCGGGCCGACCGGCTTCATCGACTGGGTGGTGAAGACGGCCGACCGCCTGGGCTGGCCCAAGGACCAGGTGCACCTGGAGTACTTCGGTGCCGCGCCGCAGGACACGTCCGGCGACGGCAGCTTCCAGGTGAAGCTGGCCAGCAGCGGCGCGACCTACGACGTGCCGGCCGACCAGACCGTGGTGCAGGCCCTGGCCGCGCATGGCGTGGAGATCCTGGTGTCGTGCGAACAGGGCGTGTGCGGCACCTGCATCACGCGCGTGCTGCAGGGCGAGTGCGACCACCGCGACCTGTATTTCACCGACGAAGAGAAGGCCAAGCACGACCAGTTCACGCCCTGCTGCTCGCGGGCGAAGAGTCCGGTGCTGGTTCTGGACCTCTGACCGTCAGATGAAGGGTGGAATGCCACGAGGGTGAACGCAGAGTGCGCAGAGGTTACGCAGAGGACGCAGAGGACGCAGAGAAAAACCAGGAAAGGTTTTTTGAATCGGTTCCCTTCTGCGTTCCTTTGCGTAACCTTTGCGTCCTCTGCGTTCCTGTTCAATGAGCCGCGACCAAGCCGCTAAAATCCCGATTCGCAACGAAGACACAACCATGAAGCACCTCCCCGCCCGCTACGACCACGTCGGCAGCTTCCTGCGCCCGCAGTACCTGCTGGAAGCCCGCGCCCAGAAGGCCAAGGGCGAAATCACCCCCGAGCAGCTGCGCGCCGTGGAAGACAAGGCGATCACCGAGATCGTCAAGTTCCAGGAAGACGTGGGCCTGCAGGCCATCACGGACGGCGAGTTCCGCCGCACCTACTTCCACATCGACTTCCTCGAGCAGCTCGGTGGCGTGAAAACGGACATTCCGGTGACCATCCGCAAGGCCGACGGCACCGAGGAACTGGCCCCGCCGGTGATCCGCGTGATCGACAAGGTGCGCCACGCCAAGGACATCCAGAAAGCCGACTTCCAGTACCTGAAGTCGCAGGTCTCCGCCGGCCGCACCGCGAAGGTGACGATCCCGTCGCCCACCATGCTGCACTTCCGCGGCGGCCGCGCCGGCATCAGCAAGGAAGCCTACCCCGAGCTCGACCCGGCGTTCTACGACGACGTGGCGCAGGCCTACGGCGACGAGCTGCGCTCGCTGCACGAAGCGGGCTGCAACTACGTGCAGATGGACGACACCAACCTGGCCTACCTGTGCGACGAGAAGATGCGCGAGGCGGCCCGCCAGCGCGGTGACGACCCCAACGAGCTGCCGCACCGCTACGCGAAGTTCATCAACAAGGTGGTGGCGCAGAAGCCCGAAGGCATGCTGCTGGCCATGCACCTGTGCCGCGGCAACTTCAAGAGCACGCACGCCGCCGCCGGCAACTACGAGCCGGTCGCCGAGGCGCTGCTGTCGGAGATGAACATCGACGCCTTCTTCCTGGAATACGACGACGCGCGCTCCGGCGACTTCAAGCCGCTGCGCCACCTGAAGAAGGACAAGACCGTCGTGCTGGGCCTGGTGACCACCAAGTTCGGCCAGCTGGAAAGCAAGGACGACCTCAAGCGCCGCATCGACGAGGCCGCCAAGTACGCGCCGATGGAGCAGCTGGCCCTGTCGCCCCAGTGCGGCTTCTCCAGCACGGTGCACGGCAACAACATCGCCGTGGAAGACCAGCGCAAGAAGCTGCGCCTGGTGATCGACACCGCCCGTGAAGTGTGGGGACAGTAAAGTCTTGTCACCCCCGCGAAGGCGGGGGCCCAGGGCTCCCAAGGAGGCCGCGCGATGCGCGGCTTTTTTCTTGTCGGAAGCCCTGGGTTCCCGCCTGCGCGGGAACGGCGAACGGTCGCGGATGAGTGAGAATGCCAGCATGGCGAATGTGTTGCTGATCGAGGACGACGACACCCAGCGGCTGGTGGCGGCGTATGCCCTGCGCAAGGTGGGGCACGAGGTGCGCGAGGCTGCCGACGGGATCCAGGGGCTGACCGCGGCGCGCGAACTGCCGCCGGATGCGATCGTGTGCGACGTCATGATGCCCGGCATGAACGGCTACGAGGTGCTCACGCACCTGCGGCGCGACACCGAGCTCGCCACCATCCCGGTGGTGCTGCTGACCGCGATGTCCGACCGCCAGCACATGCGGCAAGGCATGGTCGCCGGCGCCGACGACTACCTGACCAAGCCCTACAAGCCCAGCGAGCTGTGCGACGCCGTGGCCGCGGTGCTCACGCGCCGGCAGGCCCAGGAAGAGGCCTTCCGCTCCTCGCTCTCCGGCATGGTGGAGAGCGCGCTGGAGCAGCAGAAGGAAACGCTGGGGCGCCAGTACGAAAACAAGCTTCATGACGAGATCAACGCGCGCTGGTCGAGCGCCAGCGCGGCCACCGACCTGCACTACGCGGATGCGATGGTCCTGCTGGCCGACCTGCTCGGCGCCGCGGCGCCCGGCAGCGAAAGCGCGCTGGCCGAACGCGTGAAGCAGGCGCAACAGGCCGCGCGCGACACGCTGGCGCTGTTCGGCGCCACGCACGTCATCCCTTACGGCGCGAAGCTGCTGGCCGTGTTTTCCGCCGAGCAGGCCAGCGTCACCACGCCCGCGGCCCTGCGTGCCCTGCGCGCGGCCATCGGCATCGCGAAAGCGGGCGGGCGCGACCGGCCCACCACCGTGGCCCTGCACACCGGGCCCGTCGCTCTGGTGGCCGTCAACGACGCGCTGCACGGCGACCAGGGGCATGCCCTCGTTCCCGGGGAGGCGGTCAACGCCGTCGATGCCTTGCAGCAAGCAGCCGCCCGCGCGGGCTGGCGCATCGCCGCGTCGGAAGCCATGCTGCGGGCGCTGGACGGCCAGGCCGCGATCGGCCGTCGTGAGAAGACGGTGCGCGGTGACATGGCAGTGGAAGTGACCGGCCTCGGCGCGTCTTGAACACCTGATCAGGATCCAACCCGCAAGTGGCCGGCGTTTTCCTGCTCTGCCTCCTTCTCCTTCCCTTTGCATGGTGGAGCAGCCGCCGGCCCTTTGCACGGGTGCGAGGACCGCTTTCCGTTTTGCTGGCGCTCTCGCTGCTGCCGCTGCCATTGACCATGCTGCTCTGCGCGTCTGCTGGACCCGGAAGTTGCTCCGGTGTGCCGGCGGGCATGGCGATGGCGCTGGTACTGCCGCCGGCCCTCGGAATCCTGCTGGGAACACTGTGGCGCGCCTGGCGCACGCTGCGGATGACCGACCTGCGGGGACGCAGTGGCTGGACTGGTCCGCCACTGCACCTCAAGTGGGGCTATGCCTCCGCCCTCCTGCTTCAGGCACTCCTGGTCGCCGGGGTGCTGACGCGCGTCGGGGCGCTGCACGCCTCGCCGGTGCCCGCGCGCGCAGTCCTGTTCGAAGCTGTACTCCTGCTTGCGGTTCCAATGACCCTCACCGTGTTCTCGCTGCTGCGGCTGCTCGTGCTGGTCACCGCGCCGGGCGCAATGCGTTTGCCGGCAGCAGTGATACGTAGAACGACCGCGGCGATGTGGGTGCTGCTGGGGGCAGTGCTGCTGTCGCTCGTGCAACAAAGGCTTGGGTGGGAAGGCCCGCTTGCGCTCGCCTTGCCACTCGTGAAGCTGCTTGCGCTCGCCGGCGTCGAACTGCCTCGTTTCGCGGTCTTCGAGCGTGAAACCCAGCCCCTGGACACGAATGCCGAGGCGGACAACTGGGCGTCCACCCAGCCTTCCGGCTCCTGAGTGTCCGGGACGGCCGGACGCCACGTCGACTAGGTGCGCAGAGCCGCAGCTCTCCTGCGGACAAAGCCTAACCCCCAGCCAGGTTGCGAAAGATGTAGCGGGCCAACGCCGCCCAGAAATCCCCGCCAGGATTCGCCGCCCTTAGCGCGGCGAAGTCCGCATACGCCTTGTGCAGCAGCACCAGCATGATCCCCGCCAGGCTCAGGATCGCGAGCACCTGGGCCACGGTCTTGAAGCGTTCGCCACCGGGATCGCTCAAGACAGCTCCAGCTCGAAGCGGTGGAAGGTCGTGCGGCCGAGGACCCGGTCGCTGTGGTGGCGAAATCCGAAGCGCTCGTACACGCCGCGCAGCGAGGGCCGGCCGCCGATGCAGTCCAGGCGCAGGAAGCGCAATCCGCGGGCACGCGCCAGATCGCAGGCGCATGCCAGCAGGCCTTGCGCAGCCTCGTGTCCCTGCCGCGCGGGCAGCACCGCCAGCTTGTGCAGGTAGGCGGATGTGCCCTCTTCCATCTCCGGCCAGAAAACGCGGTCTTCCCGCTGGAAGCGGAACACGCCCACCACGCCGGCTTCGTCCTCGCCGATGAAGTACAGCCCTTGCGCGATGTGCGGAGCGACAGCAGCCTCGCTCACCTCCTCGTGCGTCCAGAGCGCACACCCCCGGCGGACGAGCCCTGCGGCGGCCGCGCCGAGGACGCTCGCGACGAGCGCGGTGTCGGCGGCTCGCGCTGGGCGGCAATTCATATTCCGCAGCAGCGCACCGAGAGCCTGCCGGACCGGACGGTGCTCAACCCCCCAACTCCAGCGTCATGAACGCGCTGTTCGGATCCTCCCGATAGTCCGCGAACGGTCCGCACTCGGTGAAACCGAAGCTGCGATACAGCGTGCGCGCGGGCGCGAAGCCGTCCTGCGTGCCCGTCTCCAGGCTCAGTCGCCGGTAGCCGCGCCGCCTCGCCTCCTGCACGATGTGCGCCAGCACCGCCTTGCCGGCACCGCGGCCGCGCAGCGCCCGCGGCGTGCGCATCGACTTCACTTCGCCGTGGCTGGCGTCCAGTTCCTTCAGCGCACCGCATCCGAGCAACTGGGCGCCGTCCCACACCGTCCAGAAGGTGATGTCCGGGCTGCGCAGCTTGCCGAGGTCCAGGGCATGCACGCTCTCCGGCGGCGACCATTCGTACATGTTGGCCAGGTGCTCGCGCAGGAGTTCGTGCACCGGCTCGCGCGTGAGGTCGTCGCGTTCGATGCGGATGCCGCTCAACCCTGCACCTCCGCTTCCACCAGCAGCCCCAGCAGCACCAGCGATTGCTGCCAGCCCAGGTAGCACATCTCGGTGGGGATCATCTCCGGGATCCCCTCCTGCGTGATGCTGATGTCCGTGCCGCCCATCACGGGCTTCAGCACGATGGTGGTCTGCATCTCGCCCGGCAGGTTGGGGTTGTCGAAGCGGTCGGTGTGCACGATGCGCTCGTTCGGCACCAGCTCGAGGTACTTCCCGCCGAAGGACTCCACGTGGCCGGTCGCCAGCGTCGTGAAGGACATGCGGTAGCTGCCGCCCACGCGCGCGTCGATCTCGTGCACCCGGCCGGTGAAGCCGTTGGGCGGCAGCCACTTGGCCATGGCATCCGCGTCCAGGAAGGCGCGGTAGATGCGCTCGGGCGGGGCACGCAGCACGCGGTGGAGGCGGACGGTTCCGGTCGGCATGGCAGGCTCCTCGTGGTGGTCAGAGTTCGTGGGCGTAGACGATGAAGCCGCGGTGCTCGGCCAGCTGGTCGTACAGGGCGCGGCCGGCTGCGTTGTCGGCGTGCGTCTGCCAGTACACCCGCGAGGCGCCCACGGCGCGCGCATGTTCGAGCACCTGCTCGATCAGGGCACGGCCCACGCCCTGCCGCCGGCAATGCGGGTCGGTGAACAGGTCCTGCAGGTAGCACACGTCGGCCAGCCGCGAGGTGCTGCGGTGGTAGAGGAAGTGGACCAGGCCCACGAGGTGGCCCTCCCGCTCAGCGACGATGGCATGCACCAGCTCGCGCGGATCGAAGAAGCGCCCCCAGGTCTGCTGGGTCACGCGCTCGTCGAGCGCGCTGGCGTCGCTGCGGCCATAGAAGGCGTTGTAGCCGTCCCAGAGCGGGCGCCAGCCGTGGTAGTCACGCTCCTCCAGCGAGCGCAGCACGAGCCCGCTCATGGGCGCTGCGCCTTGTCTCGGGCGTTCTGGGCCTCGATGCGCTCGCGCGCGGCCTGCCAGTCCGCGTCGCTCCAGTCGCGCAGTTCGTAGAAGTTGCCGCCGGTCGCGAGGGCGTTGCCGCCGTCCATCATGATGCTCTGGCCCGTGAGCCAGTCGCACTGGCCCGGGGCCATCAGGAAGGCGGCCAGGTTCTGCAGCTCGGCCATGTTGCCCGGGCGGGCCATCGGGTTGCGTTCGCGGCTGCGCGCACCCGGCTCCTCCCCGGGATTGAGGCGCTTGCTCATGCCTTCGGTCGGGATTTCGCCGGGACCCACGGCATTCAGGCGCACGCCGTGCCGCGCCCATTCGACCGCGAGCGACTTCGTCATCACGTCGATGCCGGCCTTGCTCATGGCCGAGGGCACCACGAAGGGGCTGCCGTTGTCCACCCAGGTCGTGATGATGCTCATGACGCTGCGGTACGGCTGCCCCGGCGTCCATTGGCCGGCCTTCGCCTCGGCGATCCAGCGCTTGCCCACGGCCTGCGTCACGTAGAAGGTGCCGTGGAAGACGATGTTGGCGATGGCGTCGAAGGCGCGCGGCGAGAGGCTCTCCGTCGGTGCGATGAAGTTGCCGGCCGCGTTGTTCACCAGGCCCGTCAGGCCGCCGCCGTCCCAGAGGGACTGCACCATCTCCTCGACGGCCTGCGCGACGCGGATGTCGACGCCGAAGGTGTCGATGCGCCGTCCGGGGAAGCGCTCCCGCCAGGCCGCGGCCGTTTCGTCGCACACCGACTTGCGCCGTCCGCAGATGGCGATGTCGGCTCCGAGCGACAGGAAGCGCTCGGCCATGGCCTGCCCCAGTCCGGTGCCGCCACCAGTGACCAGGATGCGCTGGCCCGCGAAGAGTTGTTGTG
>DATAGN010000377.1:0-11708 GCA_036263715.1 Ramlibacter sp. | reverse complement strand
GAGACCGAGTACATCAAGAACTGCTTCGAGGAATACAAGGCGCACACCGATCCGAGCGGCCGCTATTTCACGCTGTACAAGCGCTGGCACCTGATCGGCCTGGAAGTCGGCATGTCGGTCGCGAGCGTGGCCTTGCGCGGCGAGGCCACGGGCGTGCCGACCTGCTGGAACGCCGACGTGGTGGCCACCGCCAAGCGGGACCTGCAGGCCGGCGAGGTGCTCGATGGCGAAGGCGGCTACACCGTCTGGGGCAAGCTGCTGCCGGCCGAAACGTCGGTCCGCATGGGGGGCCTGCCGCTCGGGTTGGCGCACGACGTGAAGCTGGTGCGCCCGGTGAAGAAGGGCCAGAGCCTCAGCTGGAGCGACGTCGCGATGGACACGGGCACGCATGCGTACAAGCTGCGACGCGAGATGGAGTCGCTGTTCGCGCCGCGCTTGCTGAAAGCCGCCTGAGTTTCTCCCTCTCCCGCTCGCGGGAGAGGGTTGGGGTGAGGGCGCGGCGCGGAAAACCCTGCGCGGCTTTGCTACAATGACAATCGTTGTGGGGGGGTAGCTCAGCTGGGAGAGCGTCGCGTTCGCAATGCGAAGGTCGGGAGTTCGATCCTCCTCCTCTCCACCACAACTTTTCAGCAGTGGGTTCTTAGCTCAGTTGGTAGAGCAGCGGACTCTTAATCCGTAGGTCGTAGGTTCGAATCCTACAGGACCCACCACTCCGAACAGCGCCAACACACGAACGGCTGCTACGAAGAACGTAGCAGCCGTTTTGCTTTGACAGGTCGGTGACAGGCTGGTGACAGAACGGCTTGACCCGCGTGAAGTTCATGCAAGCCGGGGCGCGAGGTCCCGCTCCATTCGCTCGCCTTGAACCCGGTCGCCTTCACCAGCCCGGCCCAGCGCGCGGTCTCTGGACACCGGGGCTGCTGAAAGACAGTCCGACGCTTCCGTGTTGTCAGCGTGCAGGAAACTGGATGACGACCGGCCTGCCTGACGGCATGGTGAGCAGCGCAGTAGCGCGCTGGCCGCCGGCGAGCTGCATCCCGGTCGCCAGCAACCTGTTCTCACCGGCGGGGCGCAATACCACCTCGGTGCGTTGGGTGCCATGGACCAGGACCACCTTGCCGGTGACGCCCGCCATCGACACCGGATTGCCGTGGTCCTCCACGTACAGCATCAACCCTTGCGCGTGCGGCGCCAGCTCGTAGTCGATGTCTTTCACCGACTGCACGACGCCGCCGTGCTGCGGTGGCGCGACGCCGTGAGCGAGCGCCTGGCTGCTCACGGCGACGGCTGCGGTCATCACCATGGATACGCATGCTTTCCGCATGGGAATCAGAACACCTTCCAGGTGCCGTCCCGCAGGCGCTCGGCGACCGCGCGCTGGCAGTTGGAGAAGATGCCCATGTAGCGCTGTACCCCCTGCTTGCCCATCCACAGGTGGTTCGGCGTATTCGGATTGGCCTTCATGGCTCGGAGGTTGGCGAACATCGCACCCTGGTAGCTGTGGGTGTTGATGAAGGCTTCGGCGCTCTCCTTGAACGCGATGCCGGCGACGAAGTCGGTCGACGCAGCGTACTGGTCGGCCTGGTCGGGCTGGTCGTTGCCGCTCCAGACGAACAGCTTGCGTGCCGAACCCTGGTGCATGACCGGAATGATCACATGCAGCTGTCCGGGCGTGTGGCCGGGGGCCAGCATGGCCACCGCTTCGATGCCGGTCGTCACGGGAATGCGCCGCTGGCCCATGAGCACGCCGGAGCCGTACGGCTCCACGATGATGTCGATCTTCTCGGGGATCGCGAGCAGCGCCCTTGCCTTGGCGGCTTCCTGTTCGGCGGCCGTGCCCGTGTAGGTGCGGGTGGCGGCACGGGTGCGCGCGGCGGCGATGGCATCCGCCGCCGGACGGGAAGCGACCACCTTCGCGTTGGGCGCATGCTTCTGCTTCACCAGGTCCACGCCGCCGTAGTGGTCGCCGTGCTCGTGGCCGATGAAGATGTACTTGACGTCCGCGGGATTCAGGCCGGCGGCGGGCATCTGGTCCAGCACCTGCGTCTGCATGTCGTTGGGCGTGGTCAGCGCGTCGAGCATCACCAGGCCGCCGTCGGGCAGCTTCACGATGACCATGCCGGTGTAGTCGGTGCCGAAGTACCAGGCGTTGTCCAGGATCTTGGAGCCCCCCACGTGGACACCTTGGCCCAGCTCGCGCGAGTGGTTGAAGCCGGTCGGCGACACCTGGTCGACCTGCGGGTCGGCCGGGCGGTCGACCACCTGCCCGGTCCCGGCATCGCCGGGGCTGCGGTAGCCGGTCTGGCACCAAACCCGGTAATGCCACTTCAGCACCGGGTTGTCAGTGCTGTCGGAGAACGCCTTGGCGGCGCTGTCGTACGCCTTGGCCAGCGGCAAATCGGCGGCGAGAGGCCCGGCGAATGGCTTGGTTTCGGCGGTGATGGGGGTGCCGCCACCGCCACAAGCGGCGAGCATCACCGTCGCTGCGGCTGCGATGGCTCCCTTGGCGGTGCGGATGGCGTGATCGCTGATCATCGTCTGGGTCTCCTGTATGGAATCGGAATGACTGGCTGGGGAAGAAGGCGGACGGATCGTAAAAACGATCGGCCGCCGCCTCCGTGCCATCTCGGCAAGGCGTCATCGCAATTCGCGCCGCAGGCGGCCTGCTGTTGCCGCCATAGTGGCGGTTTGCTCCCGCGCCGGCCCATGCAAACTCCCTCCTTACGCGCAGCGGCGCTGTGTCTCCTGGCGATGGCCGTGCTTGGCACGGGCGCCGTGTTCCTGGCGGGCTGGCGCTCCGAGCCGGCGACGTTCGGCGCTGCCGTGTCGACGCCCGTGACCGTCAGCTTCGACGACGCACATGTGGCACATGTCGTGGCCGCCACACACAAAGACGCAGCCTTGGGTATCGGTTTCGTGCATGCACGTGAACGCGGAACGCAGCTCGAACTCGCGCGCCGGGTGGTGCACGGCCGCCTGAGCGAAGCGATCGGCGCAACCGGCCTCTCGTCCGACCAGCTGGTGCGGCGCCTGCGCCTGCAGGAGGTGGCGCAACGCCAGCTGGCCTTGCTGCCCGAAAGGGATCGGGAGGTGCTGGAAGCCTATGCGCGTGGCGTCAACGCGGGTTGGCGGTCGACGCCGCCGCCCGCCGCCTCACGTGTCGCGCTCCAGGGGCTGGAACGCGCGGACTGGACCGCGGCCGACAGTGTCGCGTGGTCGCTGTTCCTGGCGTTCCAGCTCTCCGGCAACCTGCAGTCCGAGCTCGATCGCATGCAGCTTTCGGCGCGGCTGGACTTCTCCGATGTGCTCCTGCTTCTGCCCGGAACGACCGTGGCCGGAGGGCCGCCTGATGCAGGCCCTGCCCGGGTGCCGACGTCAGCATGGCCCGGACTGGCCGACCTGCAGCCGCGGGACGCCACGGGGTCCAACAGCTGGGCGGTGGACGCGACCCGGTCGCACAGCGGCAGCCCGCTGCTGGCCAACGACCCGCACCTCCCGCTGACGATGCCCAGTCCCTGGTTTTTCGCCCGCATCCGCGTCGACGGCGCCGATCCCGCCGAGCGCCAGGACGTGATCGGTGCAACCTCCCCGGGGCTGCCCATGGTCGTGATCGGGCGGAATCAACACGTGGCCTGGGGCATCACGCGCAACGGCGCGGACACGCAGGACCTGTATCTCGAGGAAGTGAATCCCTCCGACGAGAGCCTGTACCGGGCGCCGGATGGCTGGGCCCCGTTCGTGCGGCGCACCGAGGAAATCCGCGTGCGCGGAGCAGCGTCGGTGCCCGTCGTGATCGACAGCAGCCGCAACGGCCCGGTGATCGCCGATGTCGCGCCTTCGCATGCCGAAGCGCCCGTGGAAGTACGACGCCGTATCGCCCTGCGGTGGACAGCGCTCGAGGCGAATGCCGGTTCCATCTCCGCTGCCTTGAAAGCCAATCGCGCGCGCAATTGCGCTGAACTGATGGAAGCGTTCCGCAGCCACGTCGCCCCGGTGCAGAACCTGCTGGCGGCGGACGACACCGGCCGCTTGTGCTTCCGGGTCGTGGGCCGCGTGCCGAAGCGCGCCGGCACGCATGCAGGCGGAGGATTGCTGCCGGCACCCGGCTGGAACGATGCAGCGCAGTGGCGCGGCTGGATCCCGTATGACGACATGCCGAGGCTCGACGATGCCGCGGTGGACGGCCGCAGCGTGCTGGCCAACGCCAACCAGCCCCTGCGCATGCCCGGCGCGCAAGGCCTCTCCGGCGAGTGGGACCTGTCCCACCGCGAGGCGCGGATCGAGGCGCTGCTCGCGGAAAAAGCGCGCCATGACGCGCGCAGTTTCCAGGCCATGCAATACGACACGCGCTCGGGTTCGGCTGCGCTGCTGCTGCCTTGGCTGCTGAAGGCGCGCGCAGAGGGCACGTCGTCGCAAGCGGCACTGGCCGAACTGGCCGCCTTCGATGGCGACATGCGGGCGGACAGCGCAGCCGCCCTGGCCTTCACGGCCTACGCCGAGGAGCTCACGCGGACCCTGCTGGTCCCCAGGCTCGGCCAGGCGCAGTTCTCAGCGCTTCACGGCCGCCGGCTGTTCCGCCCTGCGCTGGAGCGGATCCTCGCCGATCCCGCCGCGCGGGCCAGGTGGTGCAGCTCGCCCGATTGCGTGGGCGAGCTGACCGAATCCCTCGCACGGGCCGCGGACAAGCTGACGCGAACGCATGGCAGCGATCCGCGCGGCTGGCGATGGAGCCGCGCGCACGGCCTGCAGGACCGGGATGTTCGTGTGGAACTCGCAGGCGATCCGTGGACCGTGCAGATGACGCACTACGAACCCGCCGGGCAAGCGGCCATGTACCCGACCCGCATCGCGGCCAACACGCGGCTGGTGTACGACCTCAGCGACCGGAATGCCTCATGGTTTGTGCAGTTCGGCGGTCCCGACGAAGTCCCGGCGAGCGAGCGCAACCGGCGCGCCTTGCTCGAATGGCAGGAGGGCCGCTACCGCGAACTGCGCTTCGATCCGCGCCGCTGGCTGGCGGGGTTCGCCCTGGTCCCGCAGCATGGCCACCACCCTTGACTGGCGGCGGAGGTGCTCCAGCAGCGCGCGGACGGCTGCGGTGCTGGCCGATCTGCGTCCCGCGTACACCCGCAGCGGGCGCTCGGCCCACGCCTCCAGCAGGGGCCGTTGCACCAGCGGTGCTGCAAGCCCCGAGGGCACCGCCGTGCCCGGCATGATCGCGATGCCCAGCCCCGCTTCGGCCAGCCTGCACGCGGCCGAGAAGTTGCTGGCCGTCACTTCCGCGACGTAAGGCAGTCCGAGCAACGCCGCCCGCTGCCGGAGCAATTCGCTCAACGCACCGGCGGGATTGCTGCCGATCGTGGGGAACGCCAGCACCTGCTCGAAGCGCACTCCTTGCTGGCTCCGGGCCAGCGGATGTTCCTCGCGCATCAGCACCTGCAGCGTGTCCGGCAGCAAGGTCCAGGCGTCGAGCGACGCGGCAATTTCGCCGTGCACCTCCAACCCGATGCCGAGGTCGGCGACGCCATCCGCGCAGGCGGTGGCCACTTCCATGCTGCTCGCCTCGCAGATCTCCACCCGCACCTTCGCGGGTCCCGGGCGGAACGCGCGCAGCAGTTCGGGCAGCACGCCGCCCACCACCGAATGGCTGGCATACAGCTTGACGGTCGTCTGCTCTTCCTGCACCGCGGCCACGTCGTCGAGCAAGCCGCGCAACTCGTCCTGGATGCGCTCGGCGCGCTTGAGCACGGCCCGGCCGACGTCGGTGACCTGCACGCCCTTCGGCGAGCGCACGAAGAGGTCCGCGCCGACCGCGTGCTCCAGGTCGGCCAGCCGCCGGCTCAGCGCAGAGGCCGCGATGTGCTGGCGCTCCGCCGCGCGGCTGATGGAGCCGTCCTTCGCGACGCTGGCGAACAGTCGCAGTGTCTGCAGGTCAAGCCGCTGGACGCGGGAACCCTGGTTCATTGGGTGTTGCCTCCTTCGATGCAATCTTCGTCGCGGGTCTTGCCGGTGAAGCACTTCGTCCAGGCCGCCGCCGCCTTGCGCAATTCGATGGTGCTGTCCCGCACCGTCAGCTGCAGCGGCTCCAGCCCCAGCGCCCGCAGCCGGTCCTGCACATCGCTGCTCCCCAGCACCCGCCGCAACGCGCGATTGAGAGCGTCCACTTCGACGCGGCTTCCCTTCGGGGCGAGCAGCGACCATCCACTGCTGGCGGCGAGTCCGGCCATGCCGGTGTCGCCGAAAGTCGGCACGTCCGGGAGGAGCGCCGACCTTCGCCCGCCCGTCACCGCCAGGATGCGCACCTTCCCTTCGCGATGGAGGTTCACGACACTTGGCAGGCCGATGGCGCCCGCCGTGACCTGGCCGCTCACCAGGGCCATGGCAGCGGGACTGCCGCCGCTGAAGGGAACCACGGTGATCCGGCTGTCGCCACCCCTGGAGAGAACCCGCGCAATCGCATGCGGCAGGCCGTCTTCGGCGGGCACGGCCACGCTCACCGGCTGGCGGCGTGCCGAGGCCTGCAGCGCTCCTGGCGAATCGATTCCCGACGTGCGCGGCACGGCGAGCACATAGGGAAAGCGCGCGACATAGGCCACCATGGCGAAGTCCCGCAACACGTCGTAGTCCGCCGCGCCCCAAGCGAGCGGCGCGACGACTGTGGCGTGATCGGATGCGAGCACCACCACGCGCATGTCGCCGGGCGTGTTCCTGACGTACTGCATGCCGACGATGCCATTGGCGCCCGGTCGGTTCTCCACGATGACGGGCGTCCCGAGTTCACGTGCCAGCCCGGGCGCCAGCAGGCGCGCCATCCGGTCACCGCCGCCACCGGGCGCGAAGGGGACGACCACGCGCAGCGGCGCTTCGGCCATCGTCCCCGAGGCAGCGAGCAGCATCGTCAAGCCCAGAAACAGCGCCTTCAACATCCCGCTTCCTGCCTCAGGCCGCTGGCGCGACCGCGGCACCTTCGATGCCGTGCCGCTGCAATGCGGCAGCCACGAAGCCGCCCTGCTTCATCTCCTCCACGAAAGAGGAAAGGAAACGCGCCGCCGCCTCGCCGCGGATGCGGGGGCAGCCCATCGCCTGCTGGATGACCATGAAGTGCCCCGGCAGGAGGCGAATACCTCCTATGCGCCGCGCATCGGCTTCCAGCTGCTGCTTCACGCCCGCGGCAACGTCGGCGCCGTGCTGCAGGAAATGGTCCACCACGGCCGGCGAACTCGGCGCCCGCACGATGCCGGCCTGCTTGAGCTCGCGAGTGAGGAACAGGTCGTACGCACTGCCCTTTCCGACCACGACTTGCACGCCGTCACGATCCACCTGGTCGAGCTCCGTCAGCGGCGATTCGTCGCGCACCGCATAGCAACCCTCGATGAGTACGTAGGCCGCCGTGAAACGGATGCTTTCGCCACGCTTGGGATCGATGGCGAAGAAGCCGATGTCCGCGTGTTCCTGGGCCACGGCTTCGACCGATTTGCCGGCGGTGTCGAACACCACCAGTTCCAGGGGCACGCCGAGCCTCGATGCCAACGCCCGCGCGAGATCCACGGAGACGCCCTTGGCGGAGCCGATGCCATCACGGGCCGCGAGGATGGGGTTGCCGGTGTTGATCGAGGCACGCAGGCTGCCGGATGGCGCCAGCGCCGCGATGATGTCGGCGGCGGGATTCATTTCTCCTCCGGCTGTTCGAGGATGTTGCTGATGCGGGCCAGGTTGCGCAGCGTGCTTCCGAGGTGCTCCCGCATCACCGCCGCGGCCTCTTCGTTGCGTTCGCGTTCCAGCAGGTCCAGCAGCATCAGGTGCTGGTCGCAATGCTCCTGGTAGCGCGAGCGGTCGCGCATCGAGCGATAGGAAAGCAGGCGCCGCACGCGGTTCACGCGCCGCATCGTGTCGATGAAGAACGGGTTGCCGGAACCTTCGATCAGCGATTCATGGAATCGCACGCCGCGGTCGTGCAGCTGGTCCGGCGTGTCCGTGTCGATGCCGCCGTTCAGCAGGTGCATCTCCGCGGCGCGACAGCGGGCGATCACCTGCTTGTCCAGCCGGTAGCCGGGCTCCAGCAGCGCTGCGGGCTCGATGGCGTAGCGCAGGCGGTAGGACTGCAGCAGGCTCTCCGGCGTCGTGAGCATCGTGGAGAACTCCCAGCCGTAGCCCGGCTTCTTGCGAGCCCAACCTTCGTCCCCGATGCGGGCCAGCACGGCCTGCAACTGCGCGGGCGTCAGCTGGTACCGGCGCCGCAGCATCGCTTCGGTGAACTGGTCCGGCAGTTCCCCGCGCAGCCGGTCCTCGGCGATGCGGTGGTATGCACGCGCTACCAGGTCCTGCTCGGCGCCCACCGGCGACACTGTCGCCTCCTCCGCGACGGGCGCACTGGCTGCAAGGAAGTAGCCGCGGTTCGGCTCCCGCCGCACGATCCCCTGCGCCTGCAGCAGCTCCAGCGCCTCGTTCACCGGCGAGCGCGAGACCCGCAGCCGGTCGGCCAGCCATTGGGCGGGCAGGTGCGCGCCGACGGCAAGCTCCTCGGTGCGAACCAGCTGCAGGATGTGTGAAGGAAGGGCAGGTGCCAGGCTCATGGTGTCTGCATTGTCTTGTGAAGGATGGCCGGTAACACGCCGCCCTCGCGCAGCAGGCGGGCCTCCAACCGGGTCTCCACCGCCGCCCGTGCGGTGAAGCGCGAAAGGCCGCCCTTCTCCCGGATCACCTCCACCTCTACGCGGGCGCCCGGCACGACGATCTCCGGGAACGCGACGACGCGGATGCGGTCACCGCGGCCCAGGTCGTGCATGTTCGATCCGGGCGGCAGCAGCAGCGGCAGGATGCCCATGCCGATCAGGTTGGACCGGTGGATGCGTTCGAAGCTTTTCGCCAGCACCGCGCGCACGCCCAGCAGCCGCTGGCCCTTGGCCGCCCAGTCGCGGGACGAGCCCATGCCGTAGCGCTCGCCGGCAACGATCACCACGTTCTGGCGCGCCTCGCGATAGCGTTGTGCGGCCTCCCAGATCGGCAGCAGCTCGCCGGAGGGCACATGCAACGTGTGGCCCACCGGAGCGTCAGCTGCCAGCAGGTTGCGCAGCGACTTGTTGTAGAAGGCTGCGCGCAGCATCACTTCCCAGTTGCCACGCCGCGAAGCGAAGACATTGAGGTCGTCGCGGCGCTCGCCGTGCGCCACGAGGAAGTCCGCCACGAAGCTGTCCTGCGGGATCGCGCTGGCCGGAGAGATGTGGTCGGTGGTGATGTCGTCGCCGAGCACCAGCAGCGGATACGCCGTGAAGTCGCCGAGCTGGCTGCCCTCGCGCAGTGACGCGAACGGCGGCCGCCGCAAGGCTGTCGACGCCGGATCCCACGGGAAGCGCGGCCCCTCCGGCGCCTGCAGCCCGAGCCACAGGACGTTGCGGCTGGCACGCTCGAAGTCGGCGCGGTAATCACGTGGGTCCTGCGAACGCGCCAGGAGTTCCTGCACCTCCTCGCGCGTGGGCCACAGCTCTCGCAGGTACACCGGCCGGCCGGCCTCGTCGAGCTGCACCGGCTCCTGGCTCAGGTCCCGCTCCGCATCGCCGGCCAGTCCGAACGCAACCACCAGCGGCGGCGACATGATGAAGCTCAGGTCGAGCTCGGGATGCACCCGGCCGGGAAAGTTGCGGTTGCCGGACAGGATCGCGACGCCCCGGGCCGCGCCTTGCTCCTGCGCCGCATGCACCGCCGGCGTGAGCGGACCGGTGTTGCCGATGCACGTGGTGCAGCCGAAACCCACCACCCCGAATCCGACCGCTTCCAGGTCGGACAGCAGCCCGGAGCGTTCCAGGTAGGTCTGCGCCGCCGGCGATCCCGGAGCCAGCGAAGTCTTTACCCATTCCGGCCGCCGCAGGCCGCGCGCACGGGCTTTCCTGGCCACGAGCCCGGCGGCGATCAGCAAGGCGGGATCCGACGTGTTGGTGCAGCTCGTGATGGCGGCGACGGCCACCGGATGGCGCGGCAATGCTGCATCACGTCGGTGGGGGGTGAATCGCTCCGCTTCCAGCACCTTGCGCACGTCGGCATAGCTGCGCAGGTCCTGCGGCCTGCGCGGACCGGCGACGTGCATGCCGATGCTTGCGAGATCGATCTCGAGCACGCGCGTGTAGCGGGGCTGCGCGGTGGGTTCGAACCACAAGCCGCTGTGCCGGCAGTAAGCCTCGACCAGCTCCACCGCCTCCTCGCTGCGTCCGGTCCCGCGCAGGTAGCGCAGGGTCTGTTCGTCCACGGGAAAGTAGCCGGTCGTGGCGCCGTACTCCGGCGCCATGTTCGCCAGCACGGCGCGCTCGCCCGCGGCCAGCGTGCTCACGCCAGGCCCGAAGAACTCCACGAAGTCGCCGGTGACGTCGAGCTGACGCAAGCGGCTCGTCACGACCAATGCGAGATCCGTCGCGAGCACGCCGGGCTGCAGCGCCCCCGTGAGCCGCACGCCGACAACATCCGGGATCTGCAGCATGGTGGGCATGCCGAACATCACGGTCTGCGCCTCGAGTCCGCCCACGCCCCAGCCGAGGACGCCGATGCCGTTGATCATCGGCGTGTGGCTGTCGGTGCCGATCATCGTATCGGGCACCACCCATTCGACGCCGTCCCGGGCTACGGTGGTGACGGCGGTCGCCAGTTGCTCCAGGTTGATGGTGTGCATGATGCCGGTGCCGGGCGGATGCACGCGAACGCCCGGCAGCGCCTTCGATGCCCAGCGCAGGAAGCGATAGCGCTCCGCGTTGCGGCGGATCTCGTGCTGCATGTTGGCCGCGACGGCGCCAGGCTGCGCGAAGACTTCCACGGCCAGCGAGTGGTCTACCGAAACATCCACGGGCAGTTGGGGCCGCAGCAGCGCCGGGTCGACACCTGCCTCCGCCAGTTCGTCGCGCATGGCCGCGATGTCGACCAGCGCCGGCGTGCTGGTGGTGTCGTGCATCAGGACGCGAGCCGGCTGGAAGGGGATCTCGACCTCGCTGGTGCCGTGATCCAGCCAATCCAGCAGCGCCTTCGCGGCAGCCAGCCCTTCCTCGGGCGGGGCGCAGCGCAGCACGTTCTCCAGCAGCAGCCGGTGCACCCAAGGCATGGCCAGCAAGCGGCTGCCCGCGAAATCCAGCAAGTCGATAGTACAAAACGTTCTATTCCGATGCTGAAAGCCGGTCTGCGACCCGGCATAAGTGTTTTCCATGACTTGGATTTTGCATATTGACAAGGCAAAATGCAATGCGCGTAAACGCTAAGCCCTTCCCTTCGCCACCCCACCCCCAAGGATTCCCATGCATTCCAAGCTCTTTTCCCGTCGCGGCGTGATCGCTGCATTGATCTGCACCGCGTTCGCATTGCCGGCCGTGGCCCAGGCTCCGCTGGAACTGAAAATCACCGCTCCCGCCGGCGCCGGCGGCGGCTGGGACGGTGCGGCACGATCGCTGCAGCAGGTGATGACCGCGACGTCGGCTGCCAAGAGCGTGCAGGTCGTCAACGTTCCCGGTGCGGGCGGCACCGTCGGCTTGGCGCAGTTCGTGAATTCGGCCAAGGGCGACGGCAACCAGCTGATGGTGATGGGCATCACCATGGTTGGCGCCGTGCTGACCAACAAGTCGCCGGTCACCCTGGAACAGGTCACGCCGATCGCGCGCCTCACCGCCGACCAGCTGGTCATCGTGGTGCCGGCCAACTCGCCGCACAAGACCATCAAGGACCTGGCCACCGCATTG
>DATAGN010000376.1:0-2142 GCA_036263715.1 Ramlibacter sp. | reverse complement strand
ATCCGCGCGGGCTACACGCCGGGCCGGGACGTGGCGATCGCCCTGGACATCGCCGCTTCCGAGTTCGGCCACCAGGGCCGCTACCGCCTCGCTCTCGAGAACGAGGAGCTGGACTCGGATGGCCTGTGCGAGCGCCTCCTCGGCTGGCTGGAACGCTACCCGATCGTGTCCATCGAAGATCCGCTTGCCGAAGACGACGAGGCCGGCCTGGTCGCCTTCACGCGCGCGGTGAACGGCCGCGTGCAGGTGGTGGGCGACGACTGGCTGGTCACCAACGCGGACCGCGTGCGTGCATCGGCCGCTGCGGGCGCGTGCAACTGCGTGCTGGTCAAGCCGAACCAGGCCGGCACCGTCACCGAGGCGAAGGCGGCGCTCGACGCGGCCCGCGCCTGCGGCTTCGCGGCCATCGTCTCCGCGCGCTCGGGCGAGACCGAGGACGTGGCCATCGTGCACCTGGCCACCGGCTGGAACGCCGGCCAGCTGAAGGTGGGCTCGTTCGCGCGCTCCGAGCGCATGGCGAAGTGGAACGAGGGCATCCGCATCGAGTCGCGCCCGGGGGCGCCGGCGGGCTTCGCAGGCGCGGGGGCACTGGCCGGACAGCGCTGAAGCGCGTATCCTGCGCTCCGCCCCCGAGGAGGAGATCGCCATGGATGCAGCCGTCGCCAGCCCCCTGCGCATCGCCGACCTGCCCGGTCCGCCCCGCCTGCCCGTGCTGGGCAACGCGCACCAGATCCAGTTGCCGCACTTCCACGAGAAGCTGGAGGCATGGCGCCGCGAGTACGGCGACGTCTTCCGCGTGAAGGTGTGGGACCGCCAGTTCGTGGTGATGGGCGATCCGCAAGTGGCCGCCGAGGCGCTGCGCGACCGGCCCGGCACCTTCGGCCGCACCGACCGCGTGGTGCGGGCCAGCGCCGAGATGCATTTCGCGGGCCTCTTCTCGGTCAACGGCGACAAGTGGCGGCGGCAGCGGCCGATGGTGATGGCCGCCTTCGACCCCGGGCACGTGCGCCGCTACTTCCCGGCGCTGGCCAACGTGGCACGGCGCCTGGCGGCGCGCTGGTCGCAGGCCGCGGCGCAGGGGAAGCCGATCCCGCTGCAGCACGACCTGATGCGCTACACCGTCGACGTGATCTGCGGCCTGGCCTTCGGCCGCGACATCGACACGCTGGGCAGCGACGAGGAGGTCCTGCAAAAGCACATGGAGCACATCTTCCCGATGTTCTTCCAGCGCATCTTCGCGCCGGTGCCCTACTGGCGCTGGTTCAAGCTGCCCGTGGACCGCAAGCTCGATGCGGACCTGCGCGTCTTCCGCGACGCGGTGCAGGGCTTCATCGCGGCGGCGCGCGAGCGCATGCAGGCCGATCCGGCGCTGCGCGAGGCGCCGGGCAACCTGATCGAAGCGATGATCGCCGCGCGCGATCGGCCGGGCAACGACCTCGACGACGAGGACGTCGCAGCCAACGTGGCCACCATGCTGCTCGCGGGAGAAGACACCACCGCGAACACGCTCGCCTGGATGGTCCACCTGCTGTCGCGCCATCCGCAGGCGCTGGCCCGGGCCCGCGACGAAGTGCGCGCCGCCCTGGGCAGCGACCGCGTGCCGAGCCGGCTGGAGCAACTGGACGCCATGCCATTCGTGGAGGCTTGCGCCCACGAGACGATGCGGCTGAAGCCGGTCGCGCCCATCATGCCGCAGCAGGCGTCGCGCGATACGGTGCTGGCCGGCGTCGCGATCCCCGCCGGCACGATCTGCATCTTCCTGATGCGCGCCGGGGCCACCGATGCCAGGCACTTCAGTGAGCCGGAAGCCTTCCGGCCGGAACGCTGGCTCGGCGACGATGCCGGGCCCGGCAAGCGCATCTCCATGCCGTTCGGTGCGGGGCCGCGCATCTGTCCGGGGCGCTACCTCGCGCTGCTGGAGATCAAGATGGCCATGGCGACCTTGCTCGGATCCTTCGACATCGCCTCGGTGACTCCCGTGGAGGGCAGCGAAGTGCAGGAGCGGCTGGCGTTCACGATGACGCCCACCGCCATGGCCATGCGGCTGCAGGAGCGGCGCGACTGACGCAGCCCGGCCGTTGAGCCATGTCGGTTGCGCACCGACACCGCTGAGGCATCCCGGACCACCTCTGCCGCCCGGCG
>DATAGN010000375.1:0-4133 GCA_036263715.1 Ramlibacter sp. | reverse complement strand
CCATGAAAAAAGGGCCCGTAGGCCCTTTGTTTGCAGTGCAGAGTGCTCAGTAACGGTCGCGACCGCCGCCGCCACCGCCACCACCGTAGCCGCCGCCACCACCGCCGCCGCCGAAGCCGCGACCACCGCCGCCGCCGCCACTGCCACCGCCGCCGAAGCCGCGACCACCGCCGCCGCCGCCACCACCGAAGCCGCCGCCACCGCCGCCACCGCTGCGGGGTTCCATCGGACGCGCCTCGTTCACGACGAGCGCACGGCCGCCGCTTTGCTGGCCGTTCATGCCCGCGATCGCGGCTTGCGCCTCGGCGGGGCTGCCCATTTCGACGAAGCCGAAGCCCTTGGAGCGACCGGTGTCGCGCTCCATCATGACCTTGGCGGAAGTGACTTGACCGTACTGGCTGAAGGCCTGTTCGAGGTCGCCGTCACGGAAGGAATAGGGGAGGTTCCCCACGTATAGCTTGTTGCCCATTACGGACTCCTGAGAAAAAACGCTGAATAGCGATGGAGTCCGCAAACGCAAGCACAAAACACGCGAGACCGACTAAACACCGCATACCACTCGGACCTGAGGTCCGAGCGCATTATGCCCTCGGTTTCGGTTTGCGCACAGGGGATTCCCCGGGGAGGGCTCAGGGAGCCGCCGGATGACGGCTCCTGCCACAGCCGTTACCAGTTCACTTCCCGCTCGGGCGTGGAGCCGATCTTGTGGATGGCCAGGTCGGCGCCCTCGTGCTCCTCTTCCGCCGACAGGCGCAGGCCCATCACGGCCTTGAGGATCCCGTACATCGCGAAGCCGGTCAGCAGCGCCCAGCCCACGCCGATGAGGCTGCCGATCAGCTGGGCGCCGAAGTTCACGCCGCCCAACCCGCCCAGGGCCTTGGTGCCGAAGATGCCGGCTGCCAGCCCGCCCCACAGCCCGCACAGGCCGTGCAGCGGCCAGACACCCAGCACGTCGTCGATCTTCCAGCGGTTCTGGGTCAGCGTGAACATCACCACGAAGATCGCGCCGGCGCCGCCGCCGACGACGAAGGCACCGAGCGGGTGCATGAGGTCGCTGCCCGCGCACACGGCAACCAGCCCCGCCAGCGGCCCGTTGTGCACGAAGCCCGGGTCGTTGCGGCCGAGCATCAGGGCGACCAACGTTCCACCCACCATGGCCATGAGCGAGTTCACCGCGACCAGGCCGGAAACCTTGTCGATGGTTTGCGCGGACATCACGTTGAAGCCGAACCAGCCGACGGTGAGCACCCACGCACCGAGCGCGAGGAAGGGGATGTTGGAGGGCGGGTGCGCCGAGATCGCGCCGTCCTTGCGGTAGCGGTTGCTGCGTGCGCCGAGCAGCAACACGGCGGGAAGGGCGAGCCATCCGCCCACCGCGTGGACGACGATGGAGCCGGCGAAGTCGTGGAACTCGTCGCCCGTGAGCGCCTTGATCCAGGCCTGCACGCCGAAGCGCTGGTTCCAGGCGATGCCTTCGAAGATCGGGTAGATGAAGCCGACGATCACCGCGACCGCGACCAGCTGCGGGCCGAAGCGTGCGCGCTCGGCAATGCCGCCGGAGATGATGGCCGGGATGGCCGCGGCGAACGTGAGCAGGAAGAAGAACTTCACCAGCTCGTAGCCGTTTTTCGCGACCAGTTGCTCGGCCCCGAGGAAGAAGGTGGTGCCGTAGGCGACCGTGTAGCCGATGAGGAAGTAGGCGACGGTGGAGACCGAGAAGTCCACCAGGATCTTCACGAGCGCGTTGACCTGGTTCTTCTTGCGCACCGTGCCGAGTTCCAGGAACGCGAACCCCGAGTGCATCGCCAGGACCATGATGGCGCCCAGCAGGATGAACAGGACGTCGGAGCCCTGTTTTAGTGCTTCCATGTCTACCCCTTCGGATGAATTGCTGCTTTGTGGTGCGCTTTGGCCGCCGCAACGGCGCGCGCACCAAAACCAAGCAATAAGTGCGCCAAGCGCGTGCATGCCCAGCGCGGCGGCTAAAATCCGCGCCCTTTGATGGAAGCCTTCCTCGTCTCCACGGGCATCGTCGCCCTCGCCGAAATGGGCGACAAGACGCAGCTGCTGTCGCTGGTGCTGGCCGCGCGGTTTCGCAAGCCCTGGCCGATCGTGCTGGGCATCTTCGTCGCGACGCTGGTCAACCATGCACTGGCGGGCGCGGTGGGCAGCTGGGTGACGAGCGTCCTGGGCGCCGACGTGCTGCGCTGGGTGCTGGGCGGCTCCTTCATCGCGATGGCGGCCTGGATGCTGATTCCGGACACGATCGACGAGGACGACGCCGCCGCGGCGCCGAAGTACGGCGTGTTCCTCACGACGACGCTGGCCTTCTTCCTGGCGGAGATGGGTGACAAGACGCAGGTGGCCACCGTCATGCTGGCCGCGCAGTTCCAGGCCTGGCTGCCCGTGGTGATCGGCACGACGCTGGGCATGATGATCGCGAATGCCCCGGTGGTCTGGTTCGGCGAGCGCATCACGCGCCGCGTGCCGATCCGCGCGGTGCACGTGGTGGGCGCGCTGATCTTCCTGGTGCTGGGCGTGCTGGCGCTCTGGCCCTGAGCGCGTTTCGGCGAGGGGGTGCCACTCACCGAAGGTGAACGCAGAGGACGCAAAGGTACGCAGAGGACGCAGAGAAAACCGGAAACCACTTGGTTTTTCCTTTCCTGTTTTCCTTTGCGTCCTCTGCGTAACCTCTGCGTCCTCTGCGTTCACCTTCCATGCACGGCAGACGCTGGGAGCACGGCTATACTTCCTCCAGCGCCGATTTGCCTCGCTTGCGGGCGCTCAATAAATGCCGCTAAAGACTGGCCGGAACCCGGCCCGCTTCAGCGGGGCCGGGTTTTTTCGTTCCATGTCCTTCATCGCCACGCCCAGCTCCATGCAGTTCGACGCGCCGCTTGCGCTGCAAAGCGGCGCCTCGATCCGCGGCTACTCGCTCGCCTACGAAACCTACGGCACGCTCAACGCCGACAAGAGCAACGCCGTCCTGATCTGCCACGCCCTGAACGCCTCGCACCACGTCGCCGGCGTCTACGCGGGCCAGGACAAGTCCGAAGGCTGGTGGGACACCATGATCGGTCCCGGCAAGCCGGTGGACACCGACCATTTCTTCGTCATCGGCGTCAACAACCTCGGCTCCTGCTTCGGCTCCACCGGCCCGATGCACGTGAACCCCGACACCGGCCGCGTGTACGGCGCCGATTTCCCGGTGGTGACGGTGGAAGACTGGGTCAACGCGCAGGCGCGCCTGCTCGACGGCCTCGGGATCCAGCAGCTCGCGGCCGTCATGGGCGGCAGCCTCGGCGGCATGCAGGCGCTGTCGTGGACGCTGCAGTACCCGCAGCGCGTGCGGCACGGCGTGGTGATCGCCAGCGCCCCCAACCTCAACGCCGAAAACATCGCCTTCAACGAGGTCGCCCGCCGCGCCATCGTGACCGACCCCGACTTCCACGGCGGCCATTTCTACGAGCGCGGCGTGATCCCCAAGCGCGGCCTGCGCATCGCCCGCATGATCGGCCACATCACGTACCTGTCCGACGACGTGATGAACGAGAAATTCGGCCGGCAGCTGCGGGAGGGCTTCGATCTTCGCTACACCACGCAGGACATCGAGTTCCAGATCGAAAGCTACCTGCGCTACCAGGGCGACAAGTTCAGCGAGTACTTCGACGCCAACACCTACCTGCTGATCACGCGGGCGCTCGACTACTTCGACCCGGCCGGCCGCCACAACGGCAACCTCGCGAAAGCATTGGCCGTGGCGCAGGCCAAGTTCCTGCTCGTGAGCTTCAGTACCGACTGGCGCTTCTCACCGTCGCGCAGCCGCGAGATCGTCAAGGCCCTGCTGGACAACCGCCGCGACGTGTCGTACGCGGAGATCGACGCGCCCCATGGCCACGACGCCTTCCTGCTGGAGGACGCGCGCTACCTCGCCGTGGTGCGTTCGTACTTCGAGCGCATCGCGGCCGAACAGGTCACGGTGCCGGAAGGCCTGCGCGAGCAACCGATCGGGGCGGTGCTGTGAGCGATAAGGCCACCATCCAGTCGATCGCGCGCCTCGTGCCGGCGGGCTCGCGGGTGCTGGACCTCGGCTGCGGCGACGGCGCGCTGCTCGACCACCTGCAGCGCCACCG
>DATAGN010000374.1:0-14214 GCA_036263715.1 Ramlibacter sp. | reverse complement strand
ATCATCTTGCGGTCTTCCAGCATGTAGCTCACGCCGCTGGGCACGCGCAGGTTGTCTTCCAGCACGTAGTACTCGGCCTCACCGCGCGCGTTGGGCGCCCGGACGATGTCGACGCCGGCGATGTGCGAGTAGATGTTGTTGGGCACGTTCACGCCCACCATCTCGCGCCGGAACTGCGCGTTGCCGGTGATCTGCTCCAGCGGCAGCACGCCGGCCTTGACGATTTCCTGCTCGTGGTAGATATCGTGAATGAAGCGGTTGAGCGCATTGACGCGCTGCACCAGCCCCTTTTCCATCTGACGCCACTCGGCGGCGGGGATGATGCGCGGGATCAGGTCGAAGGGGATCAGGCGTTCGGTGCCGGCGCCGTCCTCGTCCTTGGCCCCGTAGACCGCGAAGGTGATGCCCACGCGGCGGAAGATCATCTCCGCCTCGTCGCGGCGCGAGCGCATCATCTCCTGCGGCTGGCGGCCCAGCCACTCCGCGTAGGTGCGGTAGTGGTCGCGCACCCCCTGCACCTGGGTCTGCGACATCCCTCCCATCGACTGGCCCTGGAACTGCACGGTTCCGCCTTCCGGCAGCCGGGCGAACATCTCGTCGAATTTGTGCATAAGTGCGGTTTGCTCCGCACACAGGATAGCAAGTTCCCGGCCGGTGAAGGGGCGCAACGCAGGGCTACGACGGCTCGCGCGTGTCGGCGGGCGCCGCGTGGTGCTGCCAGTAGCGCTGTGTCCATTCGCGCGCACAGCGCACCGTCGAGGGCTCCTGCGAGCGCCACGCCGCGGCACCACAGCGGGGCGAAGCCGACAGTGCGATGCCGTGGCGCGCATACCGCTGCACCACCTCCGGCGCCGGATGGCCGAAGCGGTTGCGATAACCGGCCTGCACCAGGGCCACCGACGGTCGCACCGCAGCCAGGAAGGCGTCGGTCGACGAGGTCTTGCTGCCGTGGTGCGGAACGAGCAGCAGGTCGGCGCGCAGGAAGGCTTGGGCCCGCAGCAGTGCGGCCTCCTGCGCCTTTTCGATGTCGCCCGCCAGCAGCACGGCCGCGCGCGGCGTGGCGATGCGCAGCACGCAGCTGGCGGCGTTCGGCTTCGCTGGCGTCGCGTGCTCGCCCGGCGCGGGATGCAGCACCTCGAAGCGCACGCCGTCCCACTCCCACGCTTGCCCGGCCGCGCACGCTTCGATGGTGCGCAACTGCCCGAGCGGGTGCGCGGGCTCGAGCGATGCGAGCAAGCGGGCCATGGGCTGCATCCGCAGCACGGCGACAGCGCCTCCGGTGTGGTCGCTGTCGCGGTGGCTGAGCACCAGCAGGTGCACCCGCTCGTCCCAGGCGCGCAGCAGCGGCACCAGCACGCGCTGGCCGGCGTCCGTCTCGCGGCTGTAGCCGGGGCCCGCGTCGTACACCAGCGTTTGCGTGGCGGTGCGCACCAGCACCGCATTGCCCTGCCCCACGTCCGCCGCCAGCAGCTCGAATTCGCCCGCCGGCGGACGCGGCGCCTGCCACAGCAGCACCGGCAGCAGCAAGGGCACGCCCAGCAGCCGAGCGGGTACGGGCAATCGCGCGGCCAGCAGCAATCCGCCCGCCACCCCTGCTGCCGCGGCCCAGATCGGCGGCGCCGGCGACGACCAGGTGGCGAACGGCAATGCGGCCAGCGCGCGCAGCACCATCGCCAGCAGTTCGACCGCGTGCGCGCCGACGCTCCACAGCATCGGCAGCAGCACGCCGGCCAGGCCGAGCGGCGTCACCACCAATGTCACCCAGGGGATCGCCAGCAGGTTGGCGAGCAGCCCCACCAGCGACACCTGCTGGAACAGCAGCAGCGACAAGGGTGTGAGCGCGACGGTCACGACGGCTTGCTCGCGCAGCATCGCGCGTGCGGCCTGCGTGACGCGCGGCCAGCCCGGCTCGGCGGAGGGCAAGGACGCGCGCGCGGGGCCGCTGGCGAACAGCACACCGACGGCGACGAAGCTGAGCCAGAAGCCCGCCTGCGTCAGCGCCCAGGGGTCGACCGCCACGACCGCCGCGCACGCCAGCAGCCACACCCATGGCCACGGCCAGTCGCGCGCGCCCAGCCGCAGCAGCGCGATGCACGACAGCATCAGCACCGTGCGCTGCGAAGGCACGCCCCAACCGCTGAAGACCGCATACGCAGTGGCAAGCAGCACCCCGCCCAGCACGCCCGCGTGCTGCGCCGGCACCGCCAGGCACAGGCGGCCGCTGCGGCGCCAGGCCCAGCCCACCGCGGCGGCAGCGGCCCACGCGAACATCGTCACGTGCAGGCCCGAGATGCTCATGAGGTGCGCCACGCCGGTGGCGCGGAAGACATCCCAGTCGGCCCGCTCGATCGCGCCCTGGTCGCCCACCACCAGCGCGGCGAGCACGCCGGCCAGCCGCGCATCGGTCACCTGCGCCTGGATCGCATCGCGCACCGCATGGCGGGCGCGCTCGACCGGCCGGGCCCAGGTCGCTTCCAGGCGGCGCGGCGGCGGATCGCGCGGGCCGGCACGCACGTAGCCCGTCGCCTGCAAGCCCTGCTCCCACAGCCACAGCTCGTAGTCGAAGCCGTGCGGGTTGACGTGGCCGTGCGGCGCCTTCAGGCGCACCGACAGTTCCCAACGCTCGCCCGGACGAACCTCCGCCGGCTGCCGCTGCAAGGAGGCGCCGCCCTCGCTCGCATCGACGCCGCCATACCAGCCCAGCAGGATGCGCGGCGGCAGGCGCACGGGCCGTCCGGCCAGCGTCGCGGACTCCGGGGCGAAGCGAAAGCGCAGGCCGGCCTCGTTGCGCTGCGGCATGGCGGCCACCATGCCGGTCACCAGCAGGTCACGGCCCTCCAGGGCAGGGTCGAGTCCCTGTTGCAGGTAGGCGGCCGCCCGCCAGCCCGATGCAGAAGCGGAGAGAAGCGCCGCGGCGCAGAGCACCAGCACGCCGCGCAGCCAGGGACGACGCAGCCTCCATCCCGACAGCAGCAGGAGAAGTCCGGCCGCGACACCGAGCGCATACGCGTGCGTGTTCCACAGGCGCGGCTGCTGCAGCTGCACGCCGGCGCCGAGCACCACGCCGGCAAAGAGCGCCGCCAGGGGAGGATGGAGGGAGGCCACACCCCCTCAACGCAGCCGCCGCGCCGCGGCCCTCCTCCAGTTGCAGGATCAGCCGGCGTTGGCGAGCGTGCCCAGGCGGCCGGAGATTTCGGACAGCGCCGCGATCTCGCGCACGCCGCCCGCGGCGATCGCCTGGCGCGGCATGCCGAAGACGACGCAGCTGGCCTCGTCCTGCGCGATGGTGTGGGCGCCCTGCTGGCTCATCTCGAGCATCGCGTCGGCGCCGTCGCCGCCCATGCCGGTGAGCATCACGCCGATGGCATGGCGGCCGGCGCTGCGCGCGATCGAGCGAAACAGCGTGTCCACCGAGGGACGGTGGCGGTTGACCGGCGGATCGTCGGTGACCCGCAGCACGTAGCCCGCCCCTTGCCGCGCCAGCATCAGGTGGCGCCCGCCCGGGGCGATGTAGGCGACGCCGGCGCGCACCGGCTCGGCATCCTCCGCCTGCTTCACGTGGATGCGGCACAGCGTGTCCAGGCGCCGGGCGAAGGTCTCGGTGAATCCCGGGGGCATGTGCTGCGCGATCAGGATCGGCGGCATCTGTGGCGGCAGCGGCGTGAGCACGTCGCGCAGCGCCTCCACGCCTCCGGTGGAGGCGCCGATGCCGATCACGCGCGGCCCGTCGCCCAGCACCTGCAGCGGCGCGGCGGCGGAAGGCCGGGCGAGCTTCTGGACGGCAGGCGCGATGGCCGCTGCGCTCGGCGCCGCCCGGCGCCGCACGATGCGCGCACCCGCGGCCGCGCGGATCTTCTCGGCGATCTCCTGCGCCGTCGCATCGAGGTCCGCGAAGTTGTCCGGCTTGGGGAAGAAGTCGACCGCGCCGAGTTCCAGCGCCCGCATCGTCGTCTCCGCGCCCTGGCGCGTGAGCGACGAGATCATGATCACCGGCAGCGGCCGCACCGCCATCAGGTTGCGCAGGAAGTCCAGGCCGTTCATGCGCGGCATCTCGACATCGAGCGTGATCACGTCCGGCGCGTTGCGCCGGATGCGCTCGATGGCGATCAGCGGATCGGGCGACACGCCCAGCAGCTCCATGTCCGGCTGCGAGGACACCACGCGCCCGAGGAAGGCGCGCATCACGGCGGAGTCGTCGACGACCAGGACGCGGATCATCGCGGTGGGGAGAAGATCTCGACCTCGCCACCGGTGGCGTCGAGCTTCTTGAGGTACTCGCGTTCGCGCCGCTGCACCGGCTCGCTCGGGCTGAGCGCCAGGCGCTTGACCTGCACCTTGCCGCTGTCGACGAAGAAGTGCACCTTGCGCGGGCAGACGTCCTGCAGGTCCTGCGCCAGCACGCGGATGCCCTCGACCTTCAGGAAGTCCAGCGCGAACTCGGAGTTCTTGGCGCCCACGTCCAGCCGGTCGAAGCCGGCCAGCAGCTGGGCGCCCCCGAACACCTTGGCGACCAGCCGCTTGCGGTCGGCGCCCAGGCGCAGCATCTGGTTGATCAGCACCTCCATCGCATAGACGCCGAAGCGCGCCGATGCGGCCCAGGGCGAGCCCGGGCTTGCCGTGTCGCCGGGCAGCATGAAGTGGTTCATGCCGCCGACACGCTCGATGGGGTCCCAGAGGCAGGTGGACACGCAGGAGCCGAGCACCGTCGTGATCGCGCCGGCGCGCGCCGCGTGATACTGGCCCGGCAGGATCTTGATCGCGTCGACGCGGAACTCGCGGTCGAAATACTGCAGCGGGGGCGTGGTTTCGACCAAGGCGTCCCCTACCCGCCCAGGCGCTCGTAGGCGGTGCGGCCGCAGGAGCGGAAGCCTGCGTGCGCGGAGGGGAAGCTTTCCGAGTGGCCCACCATCAGCAGTCCGCCCGGCACCAGCAGGTCGGCCAGGCGCGCCAGCAGCTTCTTCTGGAATTCGCGGTCGAAGTAGATCACCACGTTGCGGCAGAAGATGATGTCGAAGCGCTCCTGCGCCGGCCACACGGGCGACTGCAGGTTCAGCTGCGCGAAGCGCACCATGGAGCGCAGCTCCGGGCGCACGCTCACCAGGCCCTCGTTGGCGCCGGCGCCGCGCAGGAAGTGGCGGCGCAGCCGCTCGATGGGCAGCGACGCGGTGCGCTCCATGCGGTACACGCCGGCCTGGGCGGTGTTCAGCACTTCGGTGTCGATGTCGGTGCCGAGGATGTCGCCGGGGCAGTCCGCCTCGCGCAGCACCATGGCGATGGACCACGGCTCCTCGCCGGTGGAGCAGGCGTTGCTCCAGCAGCGCAGCGGCCGGCCGCGCTGGCGCGCCCGCTCGCGCGCGCGCTCGGCCAGCAGGTCGAAGTGGTGCGGCTCGCGGAAGAAGGCCGTGAGGTTGGTGGTCAGCGCGTTGACGAAAGCCTCGCGCTCGTCGGAGCCCTCGCGCTGCACCAGCTGCAGGTACTGGCCGAAGTCGGCCATGCCGCGCGCGCGCAGGCGGCGCAGCAGCCGGTTGTAGACCATGTTGCGCTTTTGCAGGCTCAGCTTGATGCCCGCGTAGTCGGCGATCAGCTGCCGCACCGTCGCGAAGTCGCGGTCGTTCAGCAGGGCCGCGGCATCCCCCGGGCCGAGGAGGTCGAGGTTGGCACTCATGCCGTCCTCCTCCCGCTGCCCAGCTCGAACTGCGCGACGGCGTGCAGCAGCTCCTCGGACTGCGCCTGCAGTTCCGCGGTGGCGTGCGTGGTGTGTTCGGCCATGGCCGCGTTCTGCTGAACGACGGAGTCCATCTGCGCGATGGCGGTGTTCACCTGTTCGATGCCCGCCTTCTGCTGGGAGCTTGCCGCGGCGATCTCGGCCACCAGTTCGCTGACGCGGTCGATGGACGCGACGATCTCGCGCATGGTGCCGCCCGCCGCATCCACCAGGCGGCGGCCTTCGTCGACACGGTGGGCCGATTCGGCGATGAGCCCCTTGATCTCGCGCGCCGCGGTGGCGCAGCGCTGCGACAGGCTGCGCACCTCGCCGGCCACGACCGCGAAGCCGCGGCCCTGCTCGCCCGCGCGTGCCGCCTCGACGGCCGCGTTCAGCGCCAGCAGGTTGGTCTGGAAGGCGATGCCGTCGATGACCGAGCTGATGTCCTCGATCCGGCGGGACGCCTCGTTGATGCCCGCCATGGAGCCCACCACCTGGCCGACGACTTCGCCGCCACGGGTGGCCACCTGCGCGGCGCCGCGCGCGAGTTCGCTCGCCTGGCGCGCGTTGTCCGCGTTCTGCGCCACGGTGGCCGTGAGCTCCTCCATCGAGCTGGCGGTTTCCTCCAGCGTGCTCGCCTGCTGTTCGGTGCGCTGCGACAGGTCGACCTGGCTCTCGCGCACGCGGGCCGTGGTGGCGGCCACGGCACCGGCACTGCGGTTCACCTGGCCGACGACGCGGCGCAGGTTCTCCGTCATGTCGTCGAGGGCCAGCATGACGCTGGCGAGTTCGTCGGTGCCGCCCGTGCGCACCTTCACGCTCAGGTCGCCGTCCGCCACCTTGCGCGCGATGTGCGCGGCGGCGTACATGGGCTTGATGATGTGGTACAGCAAGCCGATGATCAGCGGCGTGCTGAGCACGGCGAGCACGGCGAACATCGCCAGCAGCTGGCGGCTGGCGGATTCGGGATCGATCGCTGCCGCCTGCACCTGCCGCAGCTGCCACATCGCGATCAGCAGCGAGGCGAAGTTCATCGCACCGAGCAGGCAGAAAGCCAGCGTCAGCCGCGCCTGGACCGTGGAGCGCCGGAACCAGCCCCGCGCAGCCGCATCCGCCAGGCGCGCGGGCGCCGGCGCGGAAGCCGCTTCGAGGGTCAGCGCGGTGGAAGCCGTCATGGTGGGCAGTGGGTCAGAACTCTTTCCAGTCGCCGGCGGGAGCGCTGGCCTTGCGGGGTGCCGCGGGCGCGGCCGCGTAGTGGCCGGACAGGCGGGGCGCCGCGGGCTTGACGGCGATCTTCGGCGGCACCGGTGCGGGCGCAGCCGCTGGGGCCGCGGCCGAACGGGTGGCCACCGGCTGCAGCGACGCGAACATGGCCGGCTGCGCCTCGCCGAGGTTGAACTTGCGCACCAGTTGCAGCAGCGAGGCCGCCTGCCCCTTCATCGATTCGGTGGCCGCGGTGGCCTCCTCCACGAGCGATGCGTTCTGCTGCACCACCTGGTCCATCTGCGCGATGGCGGTGTTGACCTGCTGGATGCCGGCGTCCTGCTCCTCGCTGGCCGCCGCGATTTCCGCGATCAGGTCGCTCACCTTCTTGACCGAGGCGACGATCTCGCCCATGGTCTTGCCGGCGTCGTCGACCAGGCGGGTGCCCGCATCCACCTTGTCGACCGACTCGCCGATGAGGCCCTTGATTTCCTTGGCGGCCGCGGCGCTGCGCTGCGCGAGGTTGCGCACTTCCGCAGCGACCACGGCGAAGCCGCGGCCCTGGTCGCCCGCGCGCGCGGCTTCCACCGCGGCGTTGAGCGCGAGGATGTTGGTCTGGAAGGCGATCCCGTCGATCACGCCGATGATGTCCGCGATCCGGCGCGACGACTCGGAGATGCCCGTCATGGTGGACACCACCTGCCCCACCACCTGCCCGCCCTTGCGCGCGATGTCCGAAGCGCCCACCGCCAGCTGGCTGGCCTGGCGCGCGTTCTGCGCGTTGAGCGACACGGTGGAAGTCAGTTCCTCCATCGAGCTGGCGGTTTCCTCCAGCGTGCTGGCCTGCTCCTCGGTGCGCTGGGAGAGGTCCACGTTGCCCTGCGCGATCTGCCCGCTGGTGTCGGCCACCATGTGGGCACCGCCTGAGACGTCGCTCACCAGCTCGCGCAGGTTCTGCGCCATCTGGGCCAGCGAACGCAGCAGGTCCGCGGTTTCGTCGCTGCCCCGCGCCTGGACTTCCACGGCGAGGTCACCGTTGGCGATGCGGTCGGCCGCCTTCGTCGCGGCCTGCAGCGGCCGCACGATGGCCCGGCTCAGGACGAACGCGGCGGTGGCGGAGACGGCGACCGCCGCGAGCACGAGGGCCACCAGGATGAACATCGCCAGGCGGGACGCGGCCGCCGCGGCTTCGTAGCTGTCGTTCCCGAGCTTCTTTTCCAGGGCGACGAGCGCGGCCAGGTCCTTCAGCGCGGACTGGTACTGGGCGTCGGCGGCCTGCATGGCCATGGTGCCCGTGGCGACGTCGGCAGTGGCGATGTCGACCGCGTCGTCCATCAGCTTGCGATACCTGGCGATCTTCGGCTGCATGTCGGCGATGAGCTTGCGCCCTTCGTCCGTCAGCCCGTCGCGACCGGCAAGGTCGGCCAGGCTCTTGGTCACCGCTTCCAGCTTCTGGCGCTGCTGCAGGCTGGTCTGCCTGACCTGGTCTTCCTTGACGTTGGCGATCCACGTCAGCAGCCGGTACACGCTCGCGTGCACCTCGCTGAATTCGCCGGAAGCCTCCGCCGCCATTTCGGCGGCCGTCATCCGGTTGACGGCGAGGTCGTGCATGGCGGCGTTCTGCCGGTTCAGCATCTGCCAGGAGATGGCTCCCAGCGCCAGCAGGAACACGATGGCGATGGACGGCGCCACCATGATCTTGTGCCAGATTTTCATGACTTCTCTTCCCTGGGTACTTCTTCTGGCGCGCGGCACTTAGGCGGCGCGCGCTGCTCGCTCGAGACTTCCGGATTCACACCGGTGCAGGACTGTTTCAAGAAGTATCGATGTGCTTGCGCAAGGGGGCAACACCGCTGGCTGGCGAGGGCGTGCCGCTCGTCGCGGCACTGCGCCCTCGTCAAAAAATCAGAAGGTTTTCCAGCTGCCGCCGTGCGCATCGGCACGCGGCGCGCGCGTTGCGGGCGCGGCGAGCTGGGGACCCGATCGGTAGGCGATCGGAGCGACCCCGGCCTGCGGCGCGCTGGCCGGCTGCTGCGCGACCGGATGGGGGGCATCGTCGTCCAGGCGGAAGCCGCGTGCCACCTGCAGCAGCGCGGCAGCCTGCTCGTTCATCGCTTCGGTCGCGTGCGTGGCGCGCTCCACCAGCGATGCGTTCTGCTGCACCACGCGTTCCATCTGCGTGATGGCCGCATTCACCTGCCCGATGCCGGCGCTTTGTTCCTGGCTGGCCTGCGCGATTTCGGCGATCAGCTCGCTGACCTTCTGCACCGAAGTCACCACGTCCACCATCGTGTGGCCGGCGGCGTCCACCAGCGAGGCGCCGGTGTTCACCTTGTCGGCGGAGGCGGCGATCAGCGACTTGATTTCCTTGGCGGCGCCGGCGCTGCGCTGGGCGAGGTTGCGCACTTCGGCGGCCACGACCGCGAAGCCGCGGCCCTGCTCGCCCGCACGCGCGGCTTCGACCGCGGCATTGAGCGCCAGGATGTTGGTCTGGAAGGCGATGCCGTCGATCACGGTGATGATCTCGGTGATCCGGCGCGAGGCCGTGGAGATCTCGTCCATGGTGCTGACGACCTGGTCCACGGCGTCGCCGCCGCGCCGGGCGACCTCCGCCGCCTGCAGCGCCAGGCGGCTCGCCTCGCGGGCATGGTCGGCGTTCTGCGTCACGGTGCTGGTGAGCTGTTCCATCGAACTGGCGGTTTCCTCCAGGGTCGTGGCCTGCTCCTCGGTGCGCTGCGACAGGTCCAGGTTGCCCTGCACGATCTGCGCGCTGGTGTCGGCGACCGTGTGCGCGCCCTGCACGACGCTGCCCAGCACCGTGCGCAGGTTGTGCGTCATCTGCGCCAGCGCCATCATCAGCTGCGCGGCCTCGTCGCGGCCGCCGGTGCGCACCTTCACCGTGAGGTCGCCCGAAGCGACCTTGGTGGAGATCCTCGCGGCCACCCGGATCGGCTTGACGATCGCGACGACCATCGGGTAGCAGAGGCAGAAGAGGGTGGCCACGACGGTGAGGGCGACTCCCATCACCAGGTACTGCGCATTGCGCGTCGCCTCCAGCAGCGCCGCGGGGGAGGGACGGCCCGAAGCCACCTCGAACAACACCTGCAATTGCCACGCCCCCAGCACCCCGAGCAGCGCCATGATGGCCGCGGCGCTGCAAAAGCCCAGGGTGAGCCGGGCGCGGATCGTGGACTTGCGGAAGAAACCGAGCGCTGCCCGGTCGACCTCCGTGTTCAGCGTCTGCGGGGCGGTCGGGCGGGGCTGCATGGGGCCGGAGGGGACGCGATCAGTGCAAGGCGCCGTCGACGAGCGCCATGTCGGCGCCGGTCATCAGCTTCTCGATGTCGAGGAGGATGATCATCTGCTCCTCCACCGTGCCCAGGCCCGTGATGTACTTGGTGTCGAAGGTGGCCGAAGCGAATTCCGGCGTGGGGCGGATCGCGTCGCCGCTGAGCGTGAGCACGTCGGACACCGAGTCCACCACGACACCGACCACGCGACCGGCGACGTTGAGGATGATGGCGACGGTGAACTCGTCGTACTTGGCCTCGGACAGCTGGAACTTGATCCGCAGGTCCAGGATCGGGACGATCACGCCGCGCAGGTTGATCACGCCCTTGATGAACGCGGGCGCATTGGCGATCGCCGTCGGCGTTTCGTAGCCGCGGATCTCCTGCACTTTCAGGATCTCGATGCCGTAGCTTTCGGCGCCGAGGCGGAAGGTCAGGAACTCGCTGGCCTGCGCTTCGGGCGCCGGCTTCGCGCCCGGCATCACGGACTGGTTGGCTTGCATGGAATCTTCTCCTCGGAGGGCGCGTGCTTCGACTCAATGGTTGAGCATGCCATCGGCGCCCTGCTGTTGCAATCGAAAGAATTTGTTACGGGGCCATTTTGGCGCACATGTGCTTCGCGCATCCTGACGGCTCCCGCTTGTCGGTCGTCCGCCGCCACTGGGTGCGCACCGGCGTCGCGTTTTCTCGACATCAGAAGCTGCGCCACTCGCCGTTGCGGGCGTCGCCGTTGCGGGCATCGCCATGGCGCGCCGGGGGCAGTGCAGCCGAAGCTTCGTGCTGCACGCGCGGCTTGTAGACGATCGGGCCCGGCATCGCCGGGGCCGGATGCGCCTGCGGCTGCGGCTCGCGCCGCTGCGTCGCCCAGGTCGGTGCCGCGGCGTGCTCGCCCTGCTGCAGGCGAAAGCGCGAGACCAGGTGCAGCAGCGAACCGGCCTGGCTCTTCATCGATTCGGCCGCCGCCGCGGCCTCTTCCACCAGCGATGCGTTCTGCTGCACCACCTGGTCCATCTGCGTCACCGCGGTGTTCACCTGCGCGATGCCCGAGCTCTGCTCGTTGCTGGCGGCGGCAATCTCGGCGATCAGGTCGCTCACCTGCTTCACCGACGCGACGATCTCGTCCATCGTCTTGCCCGCGTCGTTGACCAGGCGCGCGCCCGCATCGACCTTGCCCACCGAGTCGCCGATCAGGCCCTTGATCTCCTTGGCGGCGGCGGCGCTGCGCTGCGCGAGGTTGCGCACCTCGGTGGCCACCACCGCGAAGCCGCGGCCCTGCTCGCCCGCACGCGCGGCCTCGACCGCGGCATTGAGCGCCAGGATGTTGGTCTGGAAGGCGATGCCGTCGATCACGCCGATGATGTCGGCGATCTTGCGGGACGAGTCGGAGATCTGCGTCATCGTCTCGACCACCTGGCCCACGACCTGGCCACCCCGGGTGGCAACGCCCGAGGCGCTCACGGCCAGCTGGCTGGCCTGGCGCGCGTTGTCGGCGTTCTGGTTCACGGTGGCCGTGAGCTCCTCCATCGAGCTGGCGGTCTCCTCCAGGGTGCTGGCCTGCATGGCGATGCGCCCGGACAGCTCGTCGTGGCCCTGCGCGATCCGGGCGCTGGCGTCCGCGACGCCACGCGCGCCGGTCGCCACTTCGCCGACCAGGGTCCTGAGGTCCTGCTGCATCTGCGCCTGCGCGCGCAGCAGCTCCCCGGTCTCGTCCTTGCCGCGGGCGCGGACCTCGTGCGTCAGGTCGCCCTGCGCGATGCGATGGGCCGACTGCCTGGCCGCCTGCAAGGGCCGCACCACCTGCCGGCTCATGGCCAGGGCCACGCCAAGCGCTGCGGCCGCGGCGACGAGTGCCACCGCCAGCAGTGCCAGCAGCATGCTGCGGAAGTTCGCGGCGCCCTGCGCCGAGCTTTCGGCCGAGAGCTTGCCCTGCAGCTCGGAAAGCGCGGTGAACGTGCCGAACATGTCCTGGTACGACGCGTCCGCCTGTTGCAGCGATTGCCGCGTCGCTTCACCGGAGGACAGCGCCAGCGCGACCGCGCGATCGAAGTCGTTGCGGTAGGCCGCGATTTTCGGGATCACGGCCTGCGCGAGCGCACGCTCGTGGGGATGGGTGGCGGGCCGCGCCTCGAAGGCCGCTGCCTTGCCGGCGATCGCGTCGAGCAGCGCCCGGTGGCGGGCCGCTGCGGCCTTCAGCTTGTCCGCGTCGACCAGCCCCGCCGACGCGAACGTGCGGTACGCGGTCGCGTGGACCAGGCTCAAGTCGCGGTAGGCATGCAGCGTCAGCTCGATGGCGGCGCCGCGGTCCTTGACGAGGGTCGAGATCTGGCTCCCCTGCCGCGCCATGAGCACCACCGCCAGCGCCCCGAACGCGAGCAGGAACAGGATGGCCACGACCGGGCCGGCCAGCATCTTGTGCCAGACTTTCATTTCGACTTCCTCGAGAGACGGCGGCAGCGGCAACGAGCCGCGTGCCGCCCGTTCAAAGCTGCAGGGCCCCGTCGCGGCCCGACACGCGCACCAGGTGCGCCACGTCCAGGATCAGCGCCACCGAGCCGTCACCCATCACCGTGGCGCCGGACAGCCCCGGCACCCTGCGGAAGTTGGTCTCCAGGCTCTTGACCACCACCTGCTGCTGGCCGACGAGTTCGTCCACCAGCAGGGCGGCCTTGGCACCGTCGGTCTCGACGATCACCGCGATGCCGGACGCCTGCTCGCGCGCCTTCTGCGGCGGGAAGAGGCGGGCCAGGTGCATGACCGGCAGGTACTCCTCGCGCACCCGCAGCGTGTCGCCGTGCCCGGGCAGCGTATGCAGCTCGTCGGCCCCCACGCTCAGCGACTCCACCACGCTCGCCAGCGGCAGCACGTAGGTCTCGCCGCCGATGGCGATGGTCATCGCTTCCATGATCGCCAGCGTCAGGGGCACGCTCACGATCACCCGCGTGCCCTGGCCGGCGACCGACTGCAGGTCCACGGTGCCGCTCAGGGCCTGGATGTTGCGCTTGACCACGTCCATGCCGACGCCACGGCCGGACACGTCGGTCACGGTCTCGGCGGTGGAGAAGCCGGCCTCGAACACGACCTGCCACACCTCGTGGTCCGGCGCGTCGGGCGAGATCGCGATGCCCCGCCGCTGCGCGGCCGCCAGGATGCGGTCGCGCCTCATGCCGCGCCCGTCGTCGCTGACCTCGATGACGATGTTGCCGCCGCGCTGGCTCGCCTTGAGCGTGACCGTGCCGCTGGCGGGCTTGCCCGCCGCGATGCGCTCTTCCGGCGGCTCCAGGCCGTGGTCGATCGCGTTGCGCACCAGGTGCGTGAGCGGGTCGGAGATCTTCTCGATCAGCCCGCGATCGAGCTCCGTCGCCTCGCCGAACATCTTCAGCTCCACCTTCTTGCCCAGGCGTGCCGCGAGTTCGTGCGCCACCCGCGGGAAGCGCTGGAACACGTTGGAGATCGGCAGCATGCGGATGGCGAGCACCGCCTCCTGCAGGTTGCGCGTGTGGCGCGACAGGTCCGCCAGGCCGCTGCTGGTGCTGTAGCGGCCGTCGTTGGCGCCTTCGGTGGCCAGCGCGCCGGAGCGCGCCAGCATGGCTTCGGTGATCACCAGCTCGCCCACCAGGTTCACCAGCAGGTCGATCTTCTCGGTCGACACGCGGATGAAGGTCGTCTCGTGCGCCGTGGGCATCAGGTCGTGCAGCACGTCGACGGCCGCAGCCGGCGCCGGCTTGGACGGACGCGTCTTCTTGAACTGCTCGGGCGAGACGAACAGGTCGACGTTGTCCTGCGCTTGCACCGCGCGCACGGTCGCCGCCTTCTTCTTGAATTCCGCGGGGTCGACGAAGAATTCATCGAGCTCGTTGGCCGCGGGTGCGGCAGGCGCCACGGCCTGCAGCGCCGGCGCAGAGCGGACCTCCGGCTTCGGTTCCTCGGCGACCGGCGACGGGGCCGCACCGGCGACGCCGAGCGTGTCGATGGCGATCAGCTCGGGCGCGACCACCAGCGACAGCACGCTTTGCAGGT
>DATAGN010000373.1:0-7164 GCA_036263715.1 Ramlibacter sp. | reverse complement strand
AGCGCGCCAAGCCCAGCTTTGCACACTCCGCATGGACGAAGCGCTCGGCATCCACCCCCGGGCGGCACACGAACAGGAAGCTCTCGCTGGCAAAGTAAGCTTCGAACGAGCCCACGCAGCGCGCGAACAGCGTGTCCTTGCCGACCGGCAACTCGTACTTGGGCCGTGTGAAGCCTGCCTGGTAGAAGCGGCTGCTGTTGCCCGCCATGGGAATCACGATCATGCCGTGGTCTCCAGGTACAGGCGCAGGCTGTTGGCCATGAGGGCCTGTTGCCGCCGCGGATTGTCGGCGTGCAGCGGCAGCATCGACAGGAAGAGCAGCACCATGGCGGGGTAGCAGCCCCAGGCGACGCAATCACGTCCGAGGAACTGCTTGCGCAGGAACGCCTCGCGCACCTCGTCGGTGTGGCCGTCGAGCAGCGCGAAATCGATCCGCTGCTTGTCCACCTGCAGGTCGAAGTGCCCGGCCACGATCACGTCATACAGGCCGATCACCGAGTGGCTGAGCTTGGCGATGTCATACCGCATGTCCCCGTAAGGGGTGATCCGGCCTTCGGCATCCAGGCCGCGCGGGTCGATCAGCTTGATCCGGCCGCCGCGGAAGTCGAACAGGATGTTGCTGAAGCAGAGGTCCCCATGGATGAAAGCCGGCACGGGTGGCTCGCGCAGCACCGCCTCGCCCATCTCTTGCGCCATGGAGAGCAGGCTGGGTACCGGCTGGCCATTGAACACCCAGGGCTCGACGATCGAGATGCCGGTCTGCCGCGCGAAGTCGTCCAGGCGCCGGCAGGTCTTGTCCACGTAGGCCGCCCGCGCATAGCCGGGGCCCGGCGCCGCCGACGGCGGCACGGGGACAGCAGCCGCCGCTTCCAGGTAGCGGTTGCACGCATCGAAGATGCGACTCCACACCTTGGCCGGCAACCTGCCGAACACGAACAGCTCGTTCAACGCTGCCAGCGGCAGGTACTCCAGCGAGTACCGCTGGCTGCCGTCGTCGCTGGCGCCCAGGTAGTTGGGCAGGTAGTGGCGCAGCGAAGCCGGTGCTTGCTGGAACCACGCCGCCTCCGCCTCCATCTTGCGGGTGTCGTCGCTGGACTTGGTGAGCACGCCATCCTCGATCACCAGGCGATTGAAGTGGCGTTGCGTGGTGGCACTCAGCTTCGAGGTGAAGTAGGTGTGCACGTGGCCGAAATCGAGCCACTGCTCGACCCGCCGGCGTTCCAGCGGTGCCGCTGCCTGCCCGTACACGTCCACCGCCCGGATGAAGTCCGGCTCCACTTCCAGCGCGCTGCGCAGCCGCCGGCTGTCGGAGAAGGAGAACATGCCGCACCACGCCGCCGTGTCGCTCTCGCCGTGCAGTTGCTCGTAGTGCCACCGGTAGAACTCGTCGGAGTCGCCGACGGCCAGCCAGTCGCTGCCTTCGAGCCTGGCGTCGCGGATCAGCGTGTCGCCGTACAGGATGTCGACGCGCCCATGAAGCTGCAACTCGTCGAGCACCTGCCGCACCGCCTCGCCGATGCTGCATCCGACGCGCGTGCGGTAGATCAGCACGTCGTCGGCCTTCAACGCGCGCCGGTCCGAGTCGGCGAGCGCAAAGTCGTGCGGCAGCGTCATGAACACGTCCTTGTAGAACGTGCGCAGCTGGCTGAGCTGGTAGGTGTAGAGGCGCTTGTTGCCCACCGGGAGGAAGGAGGCGGGAATGGCGCCGAACTCGGACGCGAGTTCGCTTTCGAGGTACTGGCCGGACAGGATCACGAGCATGCTCAGCCTCCCTCCCGGCCGGAGTTCACCAGCCGCATCAGTTCCTCGTACGAGGAGGTGATGAACTCGGAAGGCCGGACCGCCCGGTCGTCGATGTAGAAGCCGTCGTGGCCGCACCATGGCTTGGCCATGTAGATCTCGTCGAAGGGCACCTCGTGCCGGCGCAGCCACTCGATGGCCAGCGGAAGGGTCGTCGCGTTGATCTTTCCCAGGTTCCCCGCGTGGGTGCGCATGTTGCGGCTGGTGTGGATCACGATCTCGAATCCCTGCTCCTTGTATTCGCGCAACCTGGCGATCAGCGGGAGGTTGGGCCGCGCCTGGGCATAGTCCGTGCAAACGCCCTCGGTGAGCGTCTGGTCCAGGTCGACGATCAGTCTTTTCATGCGGCCTCAGAAATCCCCGGCGCCGATCTCGGTGAGCTGGCCATGCTCGAGCCGCAGGAACCGCTTGCAGTGGCGCTTGAGCAGAGGAAGGTCATGCGAGGCGAACACGAAGATGCCGACCGAGGAGATCAGGTCCTCCAGGCGCGAGCGCGCCCGTTCCTGGAACTCGGCATCGCCGGCGCCGAACACCTCGTCGAGCAGCAGGATGTCGGGACGTGTCGAGGTGGCCACGGCGAACATCAGCCGGGTGGTCATCCCGGCGGAATAGGTGCGCACCGGCAGGTCGAGGAAGCCGCCAAGCTGCGAGAACTCCTCGATGTCGCTGGTAACGGTTCGCAGCATGTCGCGCGGGGTTCCCAGCAGCATGGACATGCGGTGGATGTTCTCGTAGCCCGAGAGCTCCGGGTCGAGGCCGGCACCGAGTTCCAGCACGGTGGCAACGCGGCCGGTGCGGGAGACCCGGCCCGCCACGGGCGCATACACGCCCGCCATTGTGCGCAGCAGGGTGCTCTTGCCGGCACCGTTGTGGCCGATCAGCCCCACCCGGTCGCCAACGTTGAGGCGAAAGGACACGTCGCGCAAGGCCGTCACGATCTGGGTTCGCGTCGACTCCTGCTCGATGCGGCCGCCCGTGGAAATGCGCACCAGCTGGTTGCGCAAGGACATCTGCCGCGGCGTGTACACCGGGTAGCGCACCGTCACGTTGTCGAAGGCAAGGTAGGCCATCGCTTCAGATCCAGTACGCGATGCGATCGCGCTTGGCGTTGAACAACGCAAGCGCCACTGCCCAGCCCACGGCGGCCATCGCCACGTTGCTGACCAGCAGGAAAGTGGGTGGCGCCATCCCGAGGAGTGGATAGCGGACGACCTCGATCAGATGGCTCAGCGGGTTGAACCAGACGAGATGGGCCGTGACCGTCAGCGACGCCGGCCGATAGAACACGGGGCTCAGGAACATCAGCAGCGGCATGGCCGCGGCGATCAGGTGCTCCAGGTCGCGAAAACGTGCACCGAGCACGCTCAGCAGGAGCGTCATCCACATCAGGTTCAGCGCGACCAGCAGCAGCAAGGGGATGGCCCACAAGGTTGCGGCGGTAGGCTGCAGCTCGAAGAACAACGCGACGGCCACGAACACGGGCGCGTTGTGCGCAAAGTTCACCAGGTGCTTCAAGACCACCTGCATCGGGTGGATGGCGATCGGCACCGTCAGGTTGCGGATGATCATGCCCTGGCGCGTGAACGAGGTGGACGCTTCCACCACGCAGCCGCTGATCAACTGCCACATGATCAGGCCAACCGTGAGGCTCGGAATGAACTGCGCCCGGTCGATCTTGAACAGCTCGGCCCAGACGAAGCCCAGGCCGAGGGTGCCGGCGGCCGTTCCCAGCGTGAGCCAGAACGGTCCGAGCACCGTGCGCCGATAGCGCGCCAGCAGGTCGCTGCGCGTCAGGTGCAGCAGCAGCGGCAGCAGGAATGCCGCGCGCCACAGGTCGATCAGACCCGGTGCGGCGCTGTAAAGTGGGGCAGGCCCTTCCCTTGGCGATTCGGCATCCTGCCGCACCTCCGACATCGACTTCATGGATTTCAAGACTTCCGACATTTCATTCGTTTTCCAGGGCGGGGTGCCCATGGACCTGCGAGCCACGCTCGCCGACGCGATTGCCGGAGTGCGCCAGCTGGCGCCCGGCTGCAGCATCGTCGTCAGCACCGATGATGCTTCCAACGCGCAGGGCCTGGGGGCGGACGAGGTCGTGGTCGGTCCGCTGTTGCCGGCGTTGCCCGGGAACAAGCGCAACGGCCTGCCCAATAACATTAACCGGCAGATCCAGTCCACTCGCCTGGGGCTGGCCGCCGTGCGCACGCCATGGGCGGTCAAGCTGCGCACGGACTGTGGGCTGCGCAACCTGGGCTTTCTCGATGCATTCCGGCGCCTGGCGGGCAGCACCGAGGACCGCATCGTGGTGTGCTCGCGCTTCACGGTCGATCCCGAGATCTTCGAGCAGATGCCTTACCACCTGAGCGACTGGTTTCACTTCGGCCGCACGGAAACGCTGCGGACCCTGTGGGCTTGTCCGCCCATGACGATGGCAGACGCACTCCACTACCAGTCGCATCCCTACGCGCCGCACTCGAACTTTTTCGACCGCAACTTCGTGGCGCGTTATGCCGTGGAGCAGCACCTCATCATCCCCTATGCCCGCGAGCTCGGCTACGCCGTGCCCGACTTCCACAACGACCTCGCCCTGCAGGTGATGCAGGACTTCCGCCGCTTCCTGGCGCAGCGCGTCATCGTGCTGGAGCCCCAGCAGATCGGATTGCGCTTCGACAAGTACGAATGGGCATTCACCTCCGACTTCCAGGACCTCAACTGCATCGGCCACCTGGACTGGCAGGGCATCCGCAAGCAGGTCGACCCCGCGTTCGCTGCGTCTGCTTCCGGCGGTGACATGGCGCGGCGCCGCGCGCGCAAGCTTCTTGCCCGACGGGTGTTTCGCATCGCGCAGCCATTCGGGCCCTTGCTGTACAACAGGCGGTTGCGCACCATCGTCAACCGCATGCTCAGGCTGCTGAAATGATCGATGCATCGTGCTCACGTGCGCAAGGCACGCCGGCCGAGCCGACCGATTGCGCGCAGCCCGGAGTGGCCCAGGCGCAAGGCGGCCAGCACCGGCGAGCGCTTCGATGGCTGCAGGTGCAGCACGAGCCTGGGCGCAGCGCGCTCGTCGGGGGTGCTGCCGGCAGCCGCGTCCGTCGACGGCAGCTCTGATACCACCAGCTCGCCGCCGTCCGCGGCGTACGAATGCAGTGCGACCTCTCGCCCGTGGCGGGGTCGCAGCACGCCGGCGGCAATGGCCGCGGGAGCGATCGCGAGCAGCCATCGCGGAAGCCGCAGGAGGTAGACCCGCGGCGACTTGTGCTCGGCGAGCAGGAGGTAGCGCTGGCCGGCCTCGCCCCGCGCATCACCGCATTCCACGAGCGGCCCCCGCGCGGCAGGGCACGTCTGAAGCCGCATGCGGCCGTTCTTCAGCTGCGTGTTGGCGAGCAGGCGGTCCAGCACGACACCCGCATCCTTCCAGTGGGGCACAGGAGCCGGCCCGGACCAGAAAATGCGTTCCTGGTCGCGCCAGCGATGCTCGATGTCGTGCAGGTCGGGCTGATCACCGCGCGTCAGGATGTATTCCAGCGGGAACGCCACCGGTTGCAGCCCGGTGCGACGCAGTTGCGTACCGAGGAAGAACTCGGGGTTGCGATAGCTGGAGGCGGCGAATGCCGCCGGCGTGACGCCGTCCAGCAGCTTGCCCATCTCGTCGCGCAAGCCCAGGAAGACCTGGTCGTTGATGCCCTGGCTCCAGAAGCGGTCGGGGACAAAGATGCGTCCGGCCATGCTGCCGGTGTGCTCGGAGATGTCCCAGAGCACGTCGCGCAGTCCGCGCGAGGCGAACAGGTCGGGGCGCAGCCGCACGACCGCTGCATAGGGCGAGCCGCGCTCGGCCTCTTCGGTCTTCAGCAGCTGCCAGCCCGCCGCGATCTTGTCGAACATGGCCATGGACCCGATGTCGCGCTCCGGCTTGAGTTCCCGCTCGCGGTCCGCCGGCGTGGCTTCGAGCGCGAGGTGCCGCCGTCCGAGCTCCGCTTCATCCGCGGTGTGCGCCACCCCCCTGGGTTGCAGCACGTCACGCGCCAGGCTCTCCAGCCAGGCACCACGCTCGACTGCGAGGAACAGGTCGCAATGCACGCCTTCGAGAAAACGGCGGACGTTGTACACGTCCTGTTCGCCGTGGAAGCGCCCCGCCACGATCACCGCAATGCGGCCGTCGAGCAGCGGCCTGCGATGCATGGAAGCTTCGGCCAGGTAGTGCGGGTTGTCGCGGTTGCTCGCGCGCAGCTGCGGCAGCAGGTCGTAGAACTCCGCCGGCTCGTGTCGCACCAGGCGAAGATGCCGGACGACTTCGGGATCCGAGGCGAAGGCCGCGTACTCGTCGCGGGTGAGGAAACGCGCGAGGTACTCCAGCACTCCGAATGCGGCGCGCGGTGAGCGGAAAAAGGTCTCCAGCAGCTGCGCCGCGCGTGGCGCTCCGAAGTGGATCGCCAGGATGTCCTGCACGGGAAGGAACCGGTACCGGCTGGCAGCGTGCTGGTGCACGTACTGGAAGTACAGCTGGCACTCGAACAGCGGCCGCGGTCGAAACGGCCATTCGCGGCCATGCGCCTGCGCAAGTTGCTCCAGCATGTCGCGCACCAGCTGGGCCGAATAGAGCCAGTTGAAGGATTCGAAGAACCAGTGGCCCTGGGCTCCCAGCAAGTGGCAGCACTCCTCGTAGACCTCGGTCGTCAGCGAGCGCGGCATCTGGTGCCACGGCCTGACGCTGTACGCCACGGTGGTCTGCGTGGTGCTTCCGGCGAACATGGGGGCAAGGTCCCGCAGCACATGGGATTCGCTGTCGAGCACCACCACGTCACCATCGAAGCGAGCGATGCCCAGCAGCTTCTTCAGCGCCTGGTACCTGAAGCGGTCGACCAGCTTGAGCAGCTGCGCCGCCGGCATGAAGCGACCGGTGTAGTCCCGCACCAGCGTCTCGATGTCCAGCAGGCTGCATTGCCAGCGGGTGGCCAGGTCGGCGAAGAGCGGGCGCTCGTCTGCTCCGATCACCAGCGTCACCGGCAGGTCCGGTCCGCAGCACTCGCGGATCGAGCGCACGAGCTCGGTGGCAGCGTCCAGGTGGCCGGCGTACGTGGGGATCAGGACGCGCCCCGGACCCACGGGCGAGGCCCGTGATGCTTCGTTCATGGATGCGGTGCCAGTTCGCGGTACACGCTGACGTACGAATCCACCATTTGTCGCGCCGTGAAATGGGTGCGGTAACGACTTTCAGCGCTCTGTCCCATCCGTTCCGCGGCATCCGGGTCGGCCCACAGCCGGCACATGGCTTGCCGCAGGGCGCCTGGGTCGCTCGGGGGGACGACGAGGCCGGTATCGTCGGCCAGGTTGACGAAGGTGGTACCGGTGCCGATCTCAGCG
>DATAGN010000372.1:0-6026 GCA_036263715.1 Ramlibacter sp. | reverse complement strand
GCGCGTGCCCAGCGGCGTGAGCTACATGCTGGAAGACCGCAAGATGATGATGCGGCTCTTTCCCGACCTGTTCAGCCAGTACAAGGTCGCGCCGGTCATGCACTACCCGGACCTGCTGCTGGAGACCCTGCGCGCCTCCGCGCCTTCGACGACCGACGATCCCACGGTGGTCGTACTCACGCCCGGCATGTACAACAGCGCCTACTTCGAGCATGCGTTCCTGGCGCAGCAGATGGGCGTGGAGCTGGTCGAGGGGCAGGACCTGTTCGTGCGCGACAGCTTCGTCTACATGCGCACCACCCGCGGCCCCAAGCGCGTGGACGTGATCTACCGGCGCGTGGACGACGACTTCATGGACCCGCTGGCCTTCCGCCCCAATTCGACGCTGGGCTGCGCCGGCCTGCTGAAGGTCTACCAGGCCGGCAACGTGACGCTGTGCAATGCCATCGGGACGGGCGTGGCGGACGACAAGTCGATCTACCCCTACGTGCCGAAGATGATCGAGTTCTACCTGGGGGAAAAGCCGATCCTGTCGAACGTGCCCACGTACATGTGCCGCAACCCCGAGGACCTGAAGTACGTCCTGGCGAACCTCAAGGACCTGGTCGTCAAGGAGGTGCACGGCGCCGGTGGCTACGGCATGCTGGTGGGGCCCGCCTCGACGAAGGAAGAAATCGAGCAGTTCCGCAAGGTCGTCGAGGCCAAGCCGGATGCCTACATCGCGCAGCCGACGCTGTCGCTCTCGAGCTGCCCGACCTTCGTCGAAAAGGGCATCGCCCCGCGCCACATCGACCTGCGGCCCTTCGTGCTATCGGGCAAGGAGGTGCAGATGGTGCCCGGCGGCCTGACGCGGGTGGCGCTGAAGGAAGGTTCGCTGGTGGTCAACTCGTCGCAGGGCGGGGGCACCAAGGACACCTGGATCCTCGAAGTCTGAGCGGAGAAGAACAACATGCTTTCGCGCACGGCCGACCACCTGTTCTGGATGGCCCGCTACACCGAGCGGGCGGAGAACACGGCCCGCATGCTGGACGTGAACTACCAGACCTCGCTGCTGCCGCAGTCGGCGGCGGTGTCCAAGGTGGGCTGGCAGGGCATGCTCTCGATCAGCGAGCTGATGCCCGCCTACCAGGCCAAGCACGGCGACGTCGATCCGCAGGGCGTGATGCAGTACATGGTGCGCGATGAGAGCAATCCGTCGTCGATCCTCTCGTGCCTGCGCGCCGCGCGCGAGAACGCCCGGGCGGTGCGCGGCTCGCTGACCACCGAGGTGTGGGAGACGCAGAACCAGACCTGGCTGGAACTCAACCGCATGCTGCGCGCGGGTGACTTCGAACGCGACCCCGGCCAGTTCTTCGAGTGGGTCAAGTACCGCTCGCACCTGTCGCGCGGGGTCACCGTCGGCACGATGCTGATGGACGAGGCGCTGCACTTCATGCGCCTGGGCACCTTCCTCGAACGCGCGGACAACACCGCGCGGCTGGTCGACGTGAAGTTCCACGCGGTGCAGAGCGACTTCTTCGGCGCCGCCAGCGAGAAGGACCAGGAGTACGACTTCTACCACTGGAGCGCGATCCTGCGCAGCGTCTCCGGCTTCGAGATCTACCGCAAGGTCTACCGCGACGTGATCAAGCCCGAACGCGTGGCCGACCTGCTGATCCTGCGTCCGGACCTGCCGCGCTCGCTGCACGCCAGCATGAACGAGGTGGTCTCCAACCTGTGCATGATCTCCAGCGACCAGTCGTCCGACACGCAGCGCCGCGCGGGCCGCCTGCGCGCGGAACTGCAGTACGGCGACATCGACGAGATCCTGGCCAATGGCCTGCACGCCTTCCTCACCCAGTTCCTGGACCGCGTGAACGACCTCGGCGGCCGCATCAGCCGCGACTTCCTGATCCCCGCCTGATGGGCGGGGCGCCGGACGCCCTGCTGGCCGCCGGCCGCTGGCCCGAGGCGGCCGCCGCCTACCGGCAAGCCCTCGAAAACGAACCCACTTCCGTCGCGGCGCGGCTGGGGCTCGCGCGCGCACTGGCAGGCGCTGGCGACGGGCTCACCGCCGGCGCCTGGCTCGCTGACGCGATCCGCCTGGCGCCGGACGATCCGCAGCCGGTGCGCCTGCTGGCCGACCTCCTGCTGCAGCAGGAGCGCTGCGCGGAGGCGCTGCCCCTGTACCTGCAGCTGCTCGATCGCTTCGGCCTGCGCTCGGTACCCAACCTCGTGCACGCCGGCTACTGCCACGAGCAGGCGGACCAGGTGGAGCAGGCGGTGGCCCTCTATCGGGAGGCGCTGCAACACGATCCCGCGCTGCTGGAGGCACACGTCAACCTGGCCGGCACGCTTTGGCGGCTGGAGGACTTCGCGGGCGCGCTGCATCACGGGCAGCAGGCGGTGGCGCTGGCGCCGCACCATGCCTTCGCGCAGCGCATCCTGGGCACGGCCTGGCTGCAGTCGAACCGCGTGGACGAAGCGCAGCGGCACCTGCGGGAAGCCATGCGCCTGAAGCCCGACTTCCCGCATGCGGCGCTGGACCTCGCGATGACGCTGCTGCTGGCCGGGCGACTGGCCGAAGGCTGGCCGCTGTGGGAGCAGCGCTGGCGCGATGCGCGCCTGAAGCGGCCCGCTTTCTTCCGCGCCGACGCCGAGTGGCCGGGTCCTTCGGCGCCGCTGCAGGGCAAGGCGATCGCCGTCTACGGGGAACAGGGATGGGGCGACGTGCTGCAGTGCCTGCGTCACCTGCCGCAGCTGCAGGCGCTGGGCGCGCAGGTGCGCTGCGTGCTCGCGCCGGAGCTGCTGACGCTGGTGGAAGCGAGTTTTCCGGGCGTCCATTGCCTGCGTCCCGGCGAGGTGGTCGACGTGCACTTCCATGCGGCCCTGATGGAGCTGCCGGGCCGCCTGGGCACGACCCTGGACACCATCCCCGCGCAGGTGCCTTACCTGCGCGCGCCCGACGCCGCGCGCGTGCGCTGGGGCGAGCGCCTGCAGGCGTGGGGCGGCCAGCGCAGGATCGGGCTGGCCTGGAGCGGCTCGCACGCGCAGGTGAACAACCGCAATCGCGCCATGCCGCTGTCGCTGCTGCTGCCCGTCGCGCGCCTGCCCGGCGTGCAGTGCTTCAGCCTGCAGGCCGACGACGCGCTGGCGTGGACCGACGTCGTGCCCGCCCCCGGCGAACTGGTGGACCTGACCGCAGAGTGGGCCGATTTCGCCGACAGCGCCGCGATGCTCGAGCAACTGGATCTGGTGATCACCGTGGACACCGCGATTGCCCATCTCGCCGGCGCGCTGGGCAAGCCCGTCTGGATCATGTTGCCGCCCAACGCGGACTGGCGCTGGCTGCTGGAGCGCGAGGATTCGCCGTGGTATCCGACGGCGCGCCTGTTCCGGCGTGCGCATGGCGAGCCGCGCGAGGCGCAGGTCGCCCGCGTGCTGCAGGCCTTGCAGGCGTGGCTTTCGTAAGGCCTACAACTCGCCCAGCCACCGGATCGCCGCCCCCTCGTCGTCGAACACGCAAAGGTTGGCGCCCATGCGCTTGGCGGTTTTCTCGCTGACGCGGGTGATGCGTTCGGCGGGAACGACGGAGGCGATCTTCTCCATGTGCGACAGGCTCGCGGCGGTTTCCTCGCCGATGCGGAACTGCTCGTGCCGGGTGAACTCGGTGCCCACCTTGCGCAGGTCCACCAGCACCCGGTCGTCCTTCCAGGTCTCGCTCTCGACCCCGAGCAGGTGGATCATCGACAGCAGTTCGTCGATCGCCGGCTCGCCCGTCACGGTCACCCGGATGAAGCGCGCGGTCCTGGCGATCACGACGTCGAAGTTCATGGCAATGCCAATTTGCCAGAGGGGTTTCGGCGCATGTGAGGCATAGATCACGGCACCGTCGCATGCGCGACCTTGTTACGGAAGTTGCTTCCGCCGCGTGATGTTCACCACGCGGAATCACGCCGCGTCGGACCGGGCCTTCAGCTGCGCGAGTGAATTGGTGAGGTTGTCGCGGGCGCGCTGCTCCAGTGCGGCCCGGAACGCATCGGTGGCATAGAGGTGCTCCCGCGCGACGAAGCCTTCCAGCACGCGCATGCGCCCGGTGTCGAACGCCTCCTCGGGCACATGGGCGTACTCGGCACGCACCTGCCGCTCGTAGTCGGCGAAGCGGGCCGGCGCGGCGCCGAGGATCGCCAGGTCGATGTCCACCAGCAGCCGCGTGTCGGCATCGGCCGCCGAGGCGTCGTGGGCCTTCGTCGCGAGGACCAGGGCCGCCACGCGTCGTGCAACTTCTTCGCTGCATCCCGCGGCAATCACCGCGCGCTGAGCCCAGGCGGCGCTTTCTTCCTCGTTGTCGTCGCGCCGCGGGTCGTAGACGGCATCGTGGAACCACAGGGCCAGTTCCACTTCGGCGGGCCGCTGCGCCAGCGAGGCGGCGGCATCGAGGTTGGCGAGGCACTCGCGCAGGTGCTGCAGCGTGTGGTAGTGGCGGTGCTTCTGGCTGTACGCGGCCACCAGCTGGTTGAACAGGCCGCCATCGATGGTGCGGGCGCCCAGCTCGCCCCAGAGCCGCCGCCAGGAGTCGCCGGTCACGTTCATGGATTGCGCGCGGAGGCGCGCCCCATCGCCTCGCGCACTTCACGTCCCAGCTCGATCACCGACATCGCGTAATAGCTGGACCAGTTGTAGCGCGTGATCACGTAGAAGTTTTCCGTGCCGGCCACGTAGGTCGGCGGGTCGCCGCCGTTCTGCAGCTCGATCAGCGCGAGCGGCCCCTTGTGCTCCAGGGCCTCGCCTTCGAGCATGGCGCCTTTTTCCTGGAAGCGCGCCACGCTGAAGGTGGGCAGGATGTCGGGCACGAGCAGGCCTTCGAGATCGAGCTTGCTGCTGTCGAAGCGCACGGGGTAGTGCGTCGGCATGCCGGTCACCCAGCCGTAGCCCTTGAAGTAGCTCGCCACCGAGCCGATGGCGTCGTCGACGCTGTTGGCCAGGTCCACCTTCTTGTCGCCGTCGTAGTCCACGCCCCAGCGCGCCACGCTGGTCGGCATGAACTGCGGCATGCCCCAGGCGCCCGCGTAGCTGCCCACGGGAACCAGAGGGCTGCTGCGCGCGCCGTGGTGGAAGGCGAGGAACTGTTCGAGCTCGCCGCGGAAGTACGCGATGCGCTCCGCGGCGCGCGGATGGCTGGCGGGGAAGTCGAATGACAGCGTGGCCAGCGCGTCGATGATGCGGAAGTCGCCCATCATCTGGCCGTAGATCGTCTCCACGCCGATGATGCCGACGATCATCTCCGCCGGCACGCCGAACTCCTGCTCCGCGCGTTCAAGCGTGCGACGGTTGGCTTGCCAGAAGCGCACGCCCGCGGCGATGCGGATCGGGTCGATGAAGCGGCCGCGGTAGGCGCGCCAGTTCTTTGCCTGCGTGGCGGGCGCCGGCTGCATCAGGCGCGACACCACGGCGAGGTTCTGTGCCTGGCCCAGCATGTTGCGCACCCATTCGACGTCGAGGTTGCGGCGGGCGGCGATCTCCTCGGCGAACGCCATCGCCTCCGGCCGTTCGGCGTAGGGTTGCCCGCGCCGCTGCGGCGGCTGCGCGCGCGGCTTGGCTGCGGGGCGCGGCGCGGCCGAAGCCTGGGCCTGCACCGCTGGCGGAAGCGCGGACAGGGGCAGCGCGAACACGGCGACCAGAAGCGCCGGCAGGAATCGCTTCATCGTGGCCAGGGCAGGCGCGGGAATTCGCGCCGGAGGGCGGCAAGGGAGTGGCCCGGCGTCTTGCCGTAACGCTGGGCTTCGAGTTTCAGGAGCCATTGCTCCAATCCTCGCGCATCCTCGCCGAACCGTGTGGTGACGATCTGGGCCAAGGCGCGCGGCGGCGTCGCCGGGCCCGTGTCCACGCCCGCCTGGCGCAGCCGTTTCTGCGCCCGGCCCAGCAGTCGCAGCCAGGGATCGTGCTGCATCCGGTCCCACCAGCTCCAGAGCGCCCCCACCAGCGCGGCGGCCACCACGACGCCGATCAGCACCCGGGCCAGGTCTTCCCAGCTCGGCGTCTCGAAG
>DATAGN010000371.1:0-6094 GCA_036263715.1 Ramlibacter sp. | reverse complement strand
CCTTCGGCCTGGCCGTCGTGCTGTCCACCATCGCGCTGACGTGGAACTACGTCTTCAACTGGATGTTCGAGCGCTGGGAATCGCGGCAGACCGTGCGCGGGCGCTCTTTCGCCAGGCGGCTGGCGCACGGGGCCGGTTTCGAGGGAGGCCTGGTCGTCATCCTCGTTCCGGTGATGTCCGCTTGGCTGGACATTTCTCCCGCAGCTGCGTTCGTCGCGAACCTCGGCTTGCTCGTGTTCTTCTTCGTGTACGCCATCGCATTCACGTGGGCGTTCGACCGGGTGTTCGGGCTTCCTGCATCGGCAGCGGCGAAAGGTCCGGAGACCGTCTGATACCTCTGAGCTCCTGCAGCCTTCCTCGATGATTCGCGTGGAGTGCGTTCCATCCGATGCCAGCGATCGTGGTGATCCAGCGGTCGTCTGGTTCGGTGCGCGGCGCGTCGACGTGCGGGCGGTCACGGACCGCTGGTTCGGCGCCGAGCAGCGCTGGTGGAAGCTCGAAACGCAGGAGGGGAGCTACATCGTGCGGCTGGACGAGGCGACCGGGGCGTGGGAGCTTGCGGCTGTGGTCGGGGAGTAGGGCAGCCGAGCAGCGCCCGGCAGTCAGCCGAACGTGAATGCGTAGACCTCGGCTCCCCCTCCCATGAATTCCACCTCGATCGCGCGAGCATCGATGGCGCCGGCCTGCCGCACCAGCTGGTAAAGGCGCTTCTCGGCGATCACGCCGCGCCCTTCGCGATCGATGTCGCTGCCGTGCGCGGACCCTGGAGCCTTGCCGTCGATTCGCACGCGAAATGGCACAGGCCGGTCGCGCGTCGCGGCGCCCATGACCATGTTCACGTCGCGCGCATGGAACCGGTACACGATGCTCGCGCCGGCCACCTCGCTGCGCGCCGCTTCGCTGGCGAAGGTCCACTCCCCCTTCGCCGCCCAGTCGTTCGATGCCAGGCGGCGCGGGAGCTCGTAGGTGCGGCTGCGATCGGGCGACAGGCCCCCAGGCGAGCGGAACCGGTCGGCCTTCTGGTAGCCGGTGTAGGTCTCGGGGGACTGCAGCGTGGCCCAGTCGGCGGCCGCCTGCACGCCGCTCGGTGTCACGCGCGCCAAGCCGGTCGGGATGTCCTTGGCTCCCGCCTCGGCCAGCAGCTGCTGGATGCGCTGTTCCGTCCGTCCGTACTCGCCCTCGCCGTCGTGCTGGTAGCGGATCATGCCGTTGGCGTCTGCGAGGTACAGCGCTGGCCAGGCACTGTTGGCGAAGGCTTTCCAGATCGACTGGTTGCTGTCCACCGCCACGGGATAGGCGATCTGCAGTTGCCCGCAGGCCTCTCGCACGTTCGCGACGTCACCCTCGAAACTGAACTCCGGCGTGTGGACGCCGATCACCACCAGCCCATGGTCCTTGTACTTCGCGGACCAGGCGTTCACGTACGGCAGCGTGCGCAGCCAGTTGACGCAGGTGAAGGTCCAGAACTGCACCATCACCACCTTGCCCCGCAGCTCCATTCCACGCAGTGGTTTGGAATTCAGCCACGCCACCGCGCCGGCCGGTTCGGGCATCGCACGACGGCCGTCGAACAGCGAGCGTGCGCTCTGCGCCAATCCGTCGGATGCCGGCCAGGCGGTCAACGCCAAGGCCGTGGTGCCCAGGAGGGCCCGGCGCGAAGTGCGGGTGTTCATGTCCATGGAGTGGGGCACATTCTGCGTCAATCACCTCCACCGCCGTTCACGGCCGGCCCTCAGCGCCACCTGCAGTGCATCGCCAAACGCGATCGTGCAAAGCATCCGCAGTGTCGATGAGCCACGCAACGAACCCGCCTCCCCGGGAAAGCTCTAGCCGCCTCCGCTCTGCCTTCTGGTACATCGAACGGTCACGCCCCGTTCGCTACCGCCTGGAGGACACCTTCCCATGTTCCGCTTCCTGAGCGCAACCTTCGCGTTGCTTGCCGCGCTGGCCTTCGCGATTCCCGCGCATGCGGCCTTCCCCGAAAAGCCGATCCGCATCGTCGTGGCCTTCGCACCCGGCAGTTCGACGGACATCGTCGCGCGGCTGGTGGCCGAGCAGCTCTCCGCCTCCCTCGGCCAGCCGGTGGTGGTCGAGAACCGGCCGGGCGCGGGCGGCAACATCGCGACTACCGGTGTGATGAATGCGGCGCCGGACGGCCACACGCTACTGGTCCACAGCGTCGCCTACAGCGTCAACCCGAGCCTCTTCGCCAACGCGGGCTACCACCCGCTCAACGACCTGCAGGCCGTCGCGATGGCCGCGTCCACGCCCAACCTCCTGTACGTGCATCCCGACGTGAAGGCGAACAACCTGGGCGAACTGCTGGCCCTCGCGCGCAACAGCAAGATGGCCTATGCGTCCTCCGGCATCGGCACGACCACGCAGCTCGGGGCCGAACTGCTGTTCCGCGAACTGGCGAAAGTCGACATCACGCACGTGCCCTTCCAGCCCGCGGCGGCGACCAATGCGGTGGTGAGCGGCCAGGTGCCGATCGCATCCACCTCCATGCCGCCGGCAGTGCCCTTCGTCAAGGCCGGCCGGGTGCGTCCGATCGCGGTCACCTCGTCGCGCCGCGCCGCATCCTTGCCCGACGTGCCCACCGTCGCCGAGCTGGGCTACCGGGATTTCGAGGCCACCACCTGGATCGCGATCTTCGCGCCGGCGAAGACGCCGACCGCGGTGCTCGACCTGCTCAACACCGAGATCAACAAGGCGATCGCCACCCGCGCGGTGCAGGAGCGCTTCGCCACCTTGTCCCTCGAAGCGGTCCCCATGGACCGTGCGCAGATGCGCGGCTACGTCGAGGGCGAGGCCGCCAAGTGGGGCAAGCTGGTGCGGGCCCTGAACATCAAGGCGGAGTAGGGCTTCGGCCGAACAAGGAGACTTCCATGACCCTGTCCACGACCGCGCGCCTCGCCGCGCTCGCAGTGCTCTCGTTCGCCAGCCTTGCCGCTTCGGCGCAGCCCTGGCCCAGCAAGCCGATCCGGTGGATCGTGCCCTACACGCCTGGCGGCATCACGGACAACGCCACCCGCATGGTCGTGCAGAAGGTGCAGGAGCAGACCGGCTGGACCATCGTCGTCGAGAACCGCCCTGGCGCGAATTCGCTGCTGGGTGCGGAAGTCGCCGCCAAGTCGGCGCCGGACGGCTACACCTTCCTCACCGTCATCGCGGCGCATGCGGCCAACGCCACGCTGTACCAGGGGCGCATGCCCTTCGACCCGGTCAAGAGCTTCACCCCCGTGTCGCTGGTCGGCATCGCGCCGCTGATCATGACGGCGAGCAATGGCTTCCCCGCCAAGGACGTGAAGGAACTGCTCGCGTATGCGAAGGCCAACCCCGGCAAGGTGTCCTTCGGTTCCTCGGGCATCGGCGCCGCCGCGCACCTGACCACGGAGCTGTTCAAGCAGACCACCGGGACGTACATGGTGCACATCCCGTATCGCGGCACCGCGCCGGCGACGCAGGACCTGATCGGCAACCAGATCCAGATCCTCGTGGACACCCCCAGTTCGATGATGCCGCAGGTGCGTGCCGGCAAGATCAAGGCGCTCGGCATGTTCTCGGCCAAGCGCCTGCCCGCCTTCCCGGATGTGCCGACGATCGCCGAGGCGGGCGGTCCGCGGCTCGAGTCGTCCACCTGGGTGATGTTCCTGGCGCCGTCGGCGGTGCCGCGCGAGATCGTCACGCGCCTCTCTGCCGAAGTGAGCAAGGCCGTGCAGTCCGCCGACATCCAGTCGAAGTTCGACGCCCTCGGCATCGAGCCGGTGGGAGGCACGAGCGAGCAGGCGGCGAAGTTCCTCGACGCCGAGATCGCGAAGTGGAGCAAGGTCATCAGGACCGCCGGCGTGAAGGCCGAGTGATAGTGACAACCCGCTGTCCGCGCTGACCTGTTCGACGGGATACTCGCCGTACCCGTCACACAAAAAGGTCTCCAGGATGCGTGCAAGACTCCTCGCCGCGCTCGCCGGCATCGCGCTGTTCGCCGCAGTGCTCCCCACTGCGCATGCGCAAGCGTGGCCTTCGCGCGGCTTGCGCATCGTGGTCCCCTTCGCTCCCGGCGGGTCCACGGACATCTTCGCCCGGCTCGTCGGTGACCGCCTGGCCACCGCCCTTGGCCAGCCCGTCATCGTCGACAACCGGCCGGGCGCCGGCGGCAACATCGGTGCCGACATGGTGGCCAAGGCGCCTGCCGATGGCTACACCCTGCTGATGGCCACCACCGGCGTCATGGCAATCAACAACGCCATGTACAAGAACCTGAGCTACGACGCCGAGAAGGACCTCAAGCCGGTCAGCTACATCGCATCCATCACCAACGTGCTGGTCGTGCCGGCCGACTCGCCCTTCAGGAGCGTGGCCGATGTCGTCGCGGCGGCGAAGGCCGGTCCCGGCAAGGTGTCCTTCGCCTCGTCGGGCTCCGGCTCGTCCACGCACATGTCCGCCGAGTTGTTCCGCCTGATGACCGGCACCGACCTGCTGCACATTCCGTACAAGGGCAGCGGCCAGGCGCTGCCGGACGTGATCTCCGGGCGCGTGTCGATGATGTTCGAGAACATGCCCGGCGCGGTCAGCCACATCAAGTCCGGCAAGCTGCGGGTGCTCGCGGTCACCGGCCTGCAGCGCACGCCGGCGCTGCCGGACGTGCGGACCGTCGCCGAGTCGGGCGTGCCCGGCTACGAGTCGCTGTCCTGGAGCGGCATCGCCGTGCCGGCCGCCACGCCGCCGGAGATCGTCGCCCGCCTGAACCGCGAGATCAACGCGATCCTGGCCAATCCGGAGATGCGGCAGAAGCTGGCGGAGCAGGGCGCCGAAGCCGTGGGCGGCACGCCGGAAGCGTTCAGCGAGCACATCGCCCGCGAGCGGCAGAAGTGGACCAAGGTGGTGAGGGACGCCGCGATCGTGGTGAATTGAGGGCGCTCGCGGTGGCATTCCTTTCCGCGCGGGTCGAGCGCGCCCGGATCTCGGCATCGGCAGCGTCCGCCCAGCGCACGCGCGAACTGCGCGCAGCCGGTGTCGACATCATCGGCCTGTCGCAGGGCGAACCCGATTTCGCGACGCCGGACCACGTGATCGAGGCCGCCCATCGCGCCATGCGCGAGGGCCAGACCCGCTACACGCCCGTGGACGGCACGCCGGAGCTGAAGGAGGCGATCGTCGCCAAGTTCAAGCGCGAGAACGGCCTGTCCTTCCAGCCCGAGAACATCTCCGCCGCGGCGGGCGGCAAGCAGATCCTCTACAACGCCCTGATGGCGACGCTGGACCCGGGCGATGAAGTCGTCATCCCGGCGCCCTCCTGGGTGGCCTACGCGATCATGACGGAGTTCGCCGAGGGCGTGCCCGTGTGGGTGCCCACCGGCCCGGTCAACGGCTTCAAGATCACGCCGGCGCAGCTGGATGAAGCGATCACGCCGCGCACCAAGTGGCTGATGCTCAATTCGCCGTCCAACCCCACCGGCGCGGTGTATTCGGCCGGCGAGTTGCGCGAACTCGCGGCGGTGCTGGAGCGCCATCCGCACGTGTGGATCCTGGCCGACGACATGTACGAGCACATCGTCTTCGACGGCAAGCGCTTCGTGAGCTTCGCCGAAGCGGCGCCGCAACTGAGCGATCGCACCCTGATCGTCAACGGCGCCTCCAAGACCTATGCGATGACGGGATGGCGCCTCGGCTACGGCGCCGGTCCCACGACACTGATCCGCGCGATGGCCCGCATGCAGGCCCAGTGCTCGCTCAATCCTTCGTCCATCAGCCAGGCGGCTGCGGTGGCCGCGCTCAACGGGCCGCAGGACGTCGTGGTGCAGCGGCGCGACGAATTCCAGCTGCGGCGCGACAAGGTGCTGCCGCTGCTCGAAGCCATCCCCGGCCTGTCGTGCACGAAGCCGGATGGCGCGTTCTACATCTACATCTCGTGCGCCGACTGGATCGGCCGGCGCACGCCGGCCGGCCAGGTGCTTGCCACGGACGTGGACGTCGGCGCGTACCTGTTGGAGTCCGGTGTCGCCGTGCCCGAGGGCACCGGCTATGGCCTGTCTCCCTACTTCCGGGTGTCCTTCGCGACGTCACTCGCGAAGCTGGAAGAGGCGTGCCGGCG
>DATAGN010000370.1:0-1616 GCA_036263715.1 Ramlibacter sp. | reverse complement strand
GGCCCAGGGCAATCGCGTACAGCGCGCGGTTCAGGCCGGGGTCCTGGCGGGCGGCCCTTTTCTCCTCGTTGCTCAGCGGCACGGGCTTCGCCGGCACGGTGATCTTCTGCCCCAGGTCTTCCAGCGCCAGCTGCTCGTAGAAGCCGCGTGGCGAAGCGATCGAGGCCAGCAGCTTCTCGGCTTCGGCGCGATGGCCCTCGCCCGGGCCGGTGCCGAGCAGCGCCCGGGCCTTCCAGTAGGTCCATGTAGCGTCGGCCTTGCCTTCGTCGCTCATCGCGTTGACGGCTTCCAGCACGCTGGGCCAGTCCGGCTTGTTGCCGGCCCGCAGGGCGGCACGCACTTTCCACTGCAGCAATTCGTCGTTCAGGTGGCGATCGCGTTCCACCTTCGCGTAGTAGCCGTTCGCCTCGGGCATCAGGCGCTGGGCGGCCTGCCGGCCGATCACGCCCCAGACCCAGTCGCGCTCCTCCGGATGCAGCTGCGGTCCCCATTTGGTTTCGAGCTGGCGCGCGGCCTGGTCGATGTCGCTGGTGGCGAGCTTGATGAGGGCGAGTCCGACCATCTCGCGGCGCACCCGGGAGGCCGCCGACACGCGGCTGGTGAGGAATTTCGTCGGGCTGGCGTTCAGCTCGTTCAGCAGCGGCAGCGTGTCCGGGTTGATCATCTCCAGCGCGGCGGCGGCCGCGCGCGGTCGGTTCGCCTCCACCGACTGGCGCGCCTTGCGCCATGCATCGGCGGTGGTGATGCCCTTCGGCCCCGACTTGCCGACCAGGCTGGCGGCGGCCAGCGTGCAGCCGTCGTCGCCGTCGCGTTGGGCGAGCCAGAGGCGCTTCACTTCTTCGGCCACGACCGGGACCGTGGCGGGCTGCGACAGCGCCTGCACCAGCAACGCGTAGCACCGCACCTCGCGGTCGTCGTTCATCCGGTACTTGGGATACTCCTGCGCGAAAGTGGTCCAATCCCGCCGCTGGCCCAGCATCTGCAGCCAGTCGTTGCGCAGGCGGTCCTCCTGGTAGGTGCCGGCGTAGCGCGCGAGGAACTGCTGGATTTCCTGGACCGACGCGGTGTCGAGGCGCGCGCGCAGTTCCCAGTAGGCGGCCCAGGGTTCCAGCGCGTGGCCCTGCGCCTGGGGCAAGAGCTGCGCGAGGCGCGGCTTGTTCGCCTGCCGGAAGGCCTGGTGCATCTCCAGCAGCACCTCGTCGCGGGGCTGCTGCACCGATTGGGTATGCCGTTGCGGCGGCGGATCCTCCGGCTGCGGTGCCGCAGCCTGCTGCGCAGGCGCGGACCCGGCCGCGGGCGCCTGGGCGGCGGGCGCCTCCGGCACCGGTCGCGTCTGCTGCGCCTGGGGCGCCTGCGGCGCCTCAGGGGCCTGGGGCGGCTGCGTGTTGGAACAGCCGCCCAGCACCGCGAGGGATGCCAGAATCGATCTCAACTTCATCGGGAAATTATGAACAGGTCGGACGATAAAAAGGTCTTGCGCCGGCAGCTCATTGAGCAACGCCTCAGGATGCCGGACCGCCTACACCGGGCCGACCTGCTCCAGCGGGTGATGCGCATCTGGCTCGTGGGCCGTCCCGACACCATCATCGGCGCATATTGGCCGATCAAGGGCGAAT
>DATAGN010000369.1:0-8597 GCA_036263715.1 Ramlibacter sp. | reverse complement strand
TCGACACCGAGAAGTAGCCGCGCACCGCGAACAACGAACGAAGCTCAATCCATGGCAGCTCCCATCTCCCTGCGCAACGTGATCAAGCGGTACGGCCGCGGCAAGGCCGAACTCCAGGTCATCCACGGCGTGAACGCCGAGATCTCCGCCGGCGAATTCATCGTCATCGTCGGGCCTTCCGGCTGCGGCAAGTCCACGCTGCTGCGCATGGTCGCCGGGCTGGAAGAGATCTCCGGCGGTGAAATCGACATCGGCGGACGCGTGGTGAACAACCTGGAGCCGGCCGAGCGCGACATCGCGATGGTGTTCCAGAACTACGCGCTGTACCCGCACATGTCCGTGTTCGACAACATGGCGTACGGCCTGAAGATCAAGAAGATGCCCGTTGCCGAGATCAAGACGCGTGTCGACAAGGCCGCCGGCATCCTGGAACTGCGGCACCTCCTCGACCGCAAGCCGCGGCAGCTCTCCGGCGGCCAGCGCCAGCGCGTCGCCATGGGCCGTGCCATCGTGCGCCAGCCGCAGGTGTTCCTGTTCGACGAGCCCCTGTCGAATCTGGACGCCAAGCTGCGCGCGCAGACCCGCATCGAGATCCAGAAGCTGCACCGCGAACTGGGCATCACCTCGCTGTTCGTCACCCACGACCAGGTGGAGGCGATGACGCTGGCGCACCGCATGATGGTGATGAACGCCGGCAACATGGAGCAGTTCGGCACGCCCGAGGAGGTGTACCACCGCCCGGCCTCCACTTTCGTCGCCAGCTTCATCGGCTCGCCGCCCATGAACCTGTTGAAGAACGCCCCCGGCGGCCGTGCCGGCGCGATCCTCGGCGTGCGCCCCGAGCACCTGGAAGTGGCCAGCGAGGGCTGGCCGGTGCGGGTGGAAACGGTGGAACTGCTCGGGGCCGAGCGCCTGATCTACGGCCGCCTGAACGACGAGCAGGTCATCGTGCGGGTGGAGGAAGGCGGCCCCTCGCCGCAGCCCGATTCCACCGTGCACGTGCGCCCGCGCGACGAGCGCCTGCACTGGTTCGACGCCGGCACCGGCAAGCGCATCTGAGGCTCGTCATGCAGGACTGGCCCTATCCGGCCTGGGTGGCGCACCGCGGCGCCGGCAAGCTCGCCCCCGAAAACACGCTGGCTGCGTTCCGCCTGGGCGCGCTGCATGGCTATCGCATGTTCGAGTGCGACGCCAAGCTGTCGGCCGACGGCGTGGTCTTCCTGATGCACGATGCGACGCTGGACCGCACCACCAGCGGCAGCGGTGTGGGCGGCGACCTTCCCTGGAAGGAGCTGGCGCAACTGGACGCCGGCGGCTGGCATTCGCGCCTGTACGCCGGCGAGCCGCTGTGCACGCTGGAGAACCTGGCGCACTTTTGCCTGGCCAACCGGTACTTCCTGAACATCGAGATCAAGCCCACGCCCGGCACCGAACGCCACACGGGCGAAGTGGTGGCGCGCGAGGCGGCGCGCCTCTGGCACGGCGAGGTGCCGCCCTTGCTGACCTCGTTCCAGCCCGCTGCGCTGGAGGGCGCGCGCGCGGTCGCGCCGCAGCTGCCACGCGGGCTCCTGCTGGACACGCTGCCCACCCGCTGGTTCGAGGAAGCGCAGCGCCTGGAATGCCAAGCCATCGTCTGCAACCACGCCTTGTGGGATGCGGCCAAGGTGGCGCAGGTGCAAGGTGCGGGCATGAAGTGCCTGAGCTACACGGTCAACGACGCCTGGGCGGCGCAGCGGCTCATCGACCTCGGCACCGACGCCATCATCACGGACGCCGTCGACCGCTTTGCGCCGGCCTGAGCCATGGCAGCGTCCGGCGGCAGGATCGTGCATCTCGGGCTGGGCGCCTTCCACCGGGCGCACCAGGCGGTTTACCTGCAAGGGCTGCACGCGCTCGGCGACCGCCGCTGGGAACTCGCCAGCGGCAACATCCGACCTGACGACGCGAACACCATCGCGGCCTTGCAGCACTCCGGGGGCGCCTACACCCTCGAGACGGTGTCACCCGACGGGCAGCGCCAGTACGAGCGCATCACCGCGATCACCCGCGTGTTCGGATGGGACGAGGAGCTGCGTGCCTTGGTCACCGCAGCGGCGGAGCCCGCCACGAAGATCATTTCCTTCACCGTCACGGAAGCGGGCTACGCGCTGCGGCCGGACGACGACCTCGCCGCCGACACCCCGGAGATCGCGCAGGACCTCGCGACTGCGCGCGCAGGGGGCGTCGGCCGCACCTTGTACGGCGTGCTCGCCGCCGTGCTCGCCCGGCGCATGCGAGCGGGCGCGGGGCCCGTGACGCTCCTGTGCTGCGACAACCTGCGGCACAACGGCGAGCGATCGCGGCGCGCGCTGCTGCAGTTTCTTCACGCGGCGGGCGACGCAGCGCTGGCGGAATGGGTGCGCACGAACACGACCAGCCCCAATGCCATGGTCGACCGGATCACGCCGCGCCCGACGCAGGAAGTGGTGGCGCGCGTGCACGCAGCCACGGGCGTCGACGACCCGGCGGCGCTGATGGCCGAAACCTTCCTGCAGTGGGTGATCCAGGACGACTTCATCGCGGGCAGGCCGGCCTGGGAACGCGTGGGCGTGCAGCTGGTGGAGTCGGTCACGCCTTACGAGGAAGCGAAGATCCGCCTGCTCAATGCGACGCACAGCTGCATCGCCTGGGCCGGCACGCTCCTGGGCTACCGCTACATCCACGAAGGTGCCCGCGATGCCCGCGTGCGCGAACTCGCGTACCGCTATGCCACGGACGACGCGATTGCGGCATTGACGCCGAGCCCGCTGGACCTGGCGGCGTATCGCGACACGGTCCTGGATCGATTCGGCAACGCCGCCATCCTGGACACCAACCAGCGGGTGGCGATGGACAGCTTCGCCAAGATCCCCGCCTTCCTGGTGCCGACCGTGCGGGATCGATTGGCTGCCGGCCGGTCCGTGGCGGCAACGGCGACCGTCCTGGCGCTGTTCCTCGCCTTCCTGCAACGCTGGCACCGCGGTGCGCTGCCGTTCGGGCACCAGGACCAGGCGATGGATGCGGCACAGGCGCATGCCTTGTGCGAAGACCCGGATCCCGCTGCCGCCTTCGCGCGGATCGAACGCCTGTGGGGAGATCTCGCCGGGCAGCCCGCGCTGGTGCAGGCCCTTCGTCAGGCCTACGCCGGCCTGCCCGCCGCCTTGCGCCCCTAGCGCAAGTCGCCGGCCAGCGAGGACAGCGTCTCGGGCGCGATCGTCACGTGCGCCGGATAGTTGGTGTGGTCGCACCCGAGCTTCACCGCGGCGCCCGCCTTCACGGCCTCGCGCATGGCCGCATCCAGCTCGAAGCGCAGGAAGTGCACGGCCGAAGTCTTCTCGTCGTTCTCGCGATCGAGGTCCTCGTCGGCGATCGCGTAAACGCGCGCATGGCCCTCGACCTCGACGAACATGCGGTCCTCCACGCCGATGAGGCGGGCCAGTTCGCGCCGGCGCTCGTTGACGTCGGGATATTCCAGCAGCAACGTCGCCTTCCAGTTGCCGCCGTCGGGCAGCAGGGGCGCGTAGGCATCGACTTCCTGCTGGATGCCTTCTTCCTCGAAGATCTTCTCGATGCGCAGCATCTCCTGCACCTGGTAGCGCAGCGTGAGCTCGCTTTCGAACTGCACCAGGATGTGCTCGCCGAGGGCGACGCTGCGCAGCTTGCGGTGCGCGATGATGTCGCGCTGGTGGAGCTTGCGCCACTTGGCATAGGCCTCCAGCGTCATCAGGCTGTCGGCGGTGATCGTGCCGGTCAGTTGCATGTCACTTCAATCCGTAGGCGATGCGCACCAGCGTCAGCGGATGCTCCAGGCGCGGTGCGCCCAGCGCATTCACGTCGAAGCCCTGGTCGATGTGGTGCCCGGCGAGGGCGCAGTCGGAGCTGATGTAGTCGGGGGTGCCGCCGCCCGGATGCTCCGCCATGCGCTTGACCAGCGGCTTGCCGATCTTCATCGCGACCGCGTGCGTGGGCTTCTTGACCCCGTAGGTGCCCGCGTGGCCCGAGCACCGCTCGTTGGTGTGCACCTGGGTGCCGGGAACCAGCTTGAGCACTTCCTCGGTCTTGCGCCCGATGTTCTGCACGCGCTGGTGGCAGGGCACGTGGTAGCTCACCTTGCCCAGCGGCTGCGGGAACTCGGTCTTGAGCAGGCCGTCGCGCCTGCGCGCCGCCAGGTACTCGAAGGGGTCCCACATCGCCTTCTTCACCGCCTGCACCTCGGGCTCGTCCGGGTACATCAGCGGGATCTCCTGCTTGAACATCAGCGTGCAGCTCGGCACCGGCGAGACGATGGCCCAGCCCTCCTGCGCATACTTCGCGAGCACCGGGATGTTGGCACGCTTGGCCTTGTCCACCGAGTCCAGGTCGCCCAGCTCCAGCTTGGGCATGCCGCAGCACTGCTCCTTGCTGACCACGACGTAAGGGATGGCGTTGTGATCCAGGACCTTCAGCAGGTCCAGCCCGATGCCGGGCTCGTTGTAGTTGACGTAGCAGGTGGAGTAGACGACCACCTTGCCCGGCGTACGTTCGCCGTCGCGCACCGGCACGTCCTGCGACTTCGGCGCCGCGCTGCGGAAGCGCCGCGTCGCCAGCGCCGGCAGCCAGGCGTTGCGGTCGACGTGCAGCACCTTTTCCATGGCCGCGCGGGCCGGCTTGGTCTGGTTCACCGCGTTGACCACCTGCGTGACGATGGGGATGCCCGCGAACTGCCCGTGCACGTCGGTGGAGGCCAGCAGCCTGGAACCCGCGTCGACGCCGCCGTTGCGGAACTTGATCGCCTTGGCGCGCAGCATCGTGTGCGGGTAGTCCACGTTCCACTCGTGCGGCGGCACGTAGGGGCACTTGGTCATGTAGCACAGGTCGCACAGGTAGCACTGGTCGACCACCTTCCAGTAGTCCTTCTTCTCGACCCCGTCCACTTCGCCCGTGCTGCTTTCGTCGACCAGGTCGAACAGCGTCGGGAAGGAAGCGCACAGGTTCACGCAGCGCCGGCAGCCGTGGCAGATGTCGAAGATGCGCTCCAGCTCGCTGAAGCACTTCGCCTCGTCGTAGTAGTCCGGGTTGCGCCAGTCGATGGGGTGGCGGGTCGGGGCCTCGAGACTGCCTTCGCGGACGGCCATGGCGTTGTTTCGCTTCTGTGGAGGGCTGGGGTCGGGACGCGGCAAAGCGCCCCCACCCCAACCCTCCCCCGGAGGGGGAGGGAGCAAGAAGGTCAGTCGGTCAGTTCGTTCAGCGCCTTCGTGTAGCGGTTCGCATGCGAGCGCTCCGCCTTGGCCAGCGTCTCGAACCAGTCGGCGATCTCGTCGAAGCCTTCCTCGCGCGCGGTGCGGGCCATGCCCGGGTACATGTCGGTGTACTCGTGCGTCTCGCCGGCGACGGCCGCCTTGAGGTTGTCGCGCGTGGCGCCGATCGGCAGGCCGGTGGCGGGGTCGCCGCACTGCTCCAGCCATTCCAGGTGGCCGTGCGCACGGCCGGTCTCGCCCTCGGCCGTGGAGCGGAACAGCGCCGCCACGTCGTTCTGCCCCTCGACGTCGGCCTTGTTCGCGAAGTACAGGTAGCGCCGGTTGGCCTGGGACTCGCCCGCGAAGGCGGCCTTCAGGTTTTCTTCCGTCTTGGAGCCTTTGAGTGCTGCCATGGAGTTCTCCTTGCAGGTGGGTGAAGGGAAGCATCGCTCTTCGGCACGGCCGAAGACGCAGCAAGGGTAGCACCGCGGTGACAAGCTGCCGAGCGTTACGATATAGTAAATGCATTACGCATTGGTAAACCCGAGGAGCCCCCGATGGCCGCCGTCGCCCAGCAAGTCCAGCCCCTGCCCGCCCCCGCGCCGATCCGCCAGCTGCACCACTACGCCTACCGCGCCCGGGATGCCGAGGAGACGCGCCGGTTTTACGAGGACATCCTGGGCCTGCCGCTGTACCACATCATCCAGAGCGACCACGTGCCGAGCACCGGCGAGTACTGCCCGTACACGCACTTCTTCTTCCGCCTGCAGGACGGCTCGTTCATCGCCTTCTTCGACCTCGGCGACGACCAGGCGTGCGAGCCCTCGCCGAACACGCCTTCGTGGGTGAACCACATCTCCTTCCGCGTCGATTCGATGCAGGCGCTGCAGGACATGAAGGTGCGCCTGGAGGCGCACGTGCTGGGCATCACCGACCACCACATCTTCCACAGCATCTACTTCTTCGACCCGAACGGGGTGCGCCTGGAGCTCTCGGCGCAGGATGCCGACGAGTTCCAGATGCTGCAGGAGAGCCGGACCGCGCACGCGCGGCTGCGCGAGTGGACGGCGCGCAAGGAACAATGGCGCTCCGAGCGCGCTGCCGGCAAGGCGGTGACACCCCTGAAGCCGCAGCGCAACGACAGACCCGAACTGGCGAAGAAGTAACCGCGCCTGGAGGACACAGCGATGGCGGACCGCTACGCCGAAGTGGCGTACACCAATGGCTACCAGTTCACGCAAGGCAGCGGCTACCAGCTGCCGCAATACCCTTTCCACGAGCCGCCGGAGATCGCGTCCGGCCAGGCGAGCCACCATCCGGTGGTGATCGTCGGCGGCGGCCTCACCGGCCTCACCGCCGCCTGCGCGCTGGCGCAGTACGGCATTGCCGCCGTGCTGCTGGACGAGGACAACACCGTCGGCGTCAAGGGCGCGTCTTCGCGCGGCATCTGCTACACGCAGAAGTCGCTGGAGATCTTCGAGCGCCTCGGGGTGTACGAGCGAATCGCCGCCAAGGGCATCCAGTGGAGCGTGGGGCGCACCTTCGCGGGCGACGACGAGGTCTATTCCTTCGACCTGAAGCAGCAAAGCGCCTACAACCTGTCGACGCAGCCGCCCTTCATCAACATCCAGCAGTTCTACATCGAGGGCTTCCTGGTCGAGCGCATCTACGAGCTGGGGCACGTCCAGCTGCGCTGGCAGAACCGGGTGAGCGCCTTCGCGCAGGACGACCAGGGCGCAACGCTCACCGTCAGCACGCCCGCGGGCGATTACCAGCTGCGCGCCGACTACGTGATCGATGCGACCGGCTCGCACAGCCCGTTTCGCGCGTGGGTCGGTGCCTCGGTCACGGCGAAGAAGGGAGACGACCGCTGGTGCATCGCCGACGTGCGCTTCGACAAGCACCCGCCCGCCGAGCGCCACACCTGGATCGAAGCGCCCTTCAACGAGAACCGCGCCGTCTGGCAGCACCTGATGGGCGACAACGTCTGGCGCATCGACTACCAGATGGCGCCCGACGCGGACCCGGCGGAGGTGAGCCGCGAAGACGTGGTGCGCGAGCGCCTGGCCCGGCAGTTCGGCCCCGACACCGGCGTCGAAATCGTGTGGGTCGGCCCCTACGCCTACCGCAGCGAGTGCGTCGATGCGATGCGGCACGGCCGCGTGTTCTTCATGGGCGATGCGGCCAAGGTGGTGAACCCATTCGGCGCCCGCGGGGGCAACACCGGCATCGCCGATGCCGACAACCTGGCGTGGAAGCTCGCCGCCGTGCTGAAGGGCCGGGCGGCGCCGGCGTTGCTGGAAAGCTACCACGACGAACGCCACGAGGCGGCGACGCAGAACGTGATGGTCACCAATCGCACCGCGCGCTTCCTGCGGCCGGCCACGCCGACGGAAAAGCTCTTTCGCGATGCAGCGCTGGGCCTCGCGCGCCAGCACGCCTTCGCCCGCCAGTTCGTCAACACGGGGCGCATGGCGATCGCCAACCCCTACACGCGCTCCCCCGCCTGCGATCGCACCGGCGGCCAGTCCGTGCAGAACGTGGGCCTGCGCTGGGCGGACGGCACCACCGGCACCGTGAACGACCTGCTGCGGTGGGCGGCAGGTCGCCTGCTGCTGCTCGTCTTCGGCAGCCTGTCCGCCGCTGCACTGGCCCGGCTGCGCGGCCTGGCCGCATCCGCGCCGCTTTGCTGCGTGCAGGTGCTCGGGCCGGACCAGCCGGCCGGCGTGGTGGAACACGTGCGCGACCCCAAGGGACACCTGCAGGGCGCCTGCCATGTCTTCGGCCATGCCTGGGCGCTGGTGCGGCCCGACAGCTACGTCGCCGCCACGGGGGAAAGCGTGGATGCATCGCTGGTGCACGCCGTCGGGCAGGCACTCGGCGCAGCGCTCGAGGAGGAAAACGCATGAAGACGGTCTTGAACCAGCAGGACGCCGACGCCTTCTACGAGCAGCTGCTCGACGCGCACCAGGGGCTGACGGAGCAGCAATCCACGCTGCTGAACGCGCGGCTGATCCTGCTGCTGGCCAACCAGGTCGGCGACGCCAGGGCGCTGGCGGAGTGCCTGGAGGCCGCACGGGCCATGCCGGAGAAAGCCCCCCGGTAAAATCCCGGGGTGAGCACCGAACAACCTGGGCTGAACAGCCTTTCCAAGTCCTTCGAGCCTGCCGCCATCGAGGCGAAGTGGGGTCCGCTGTGGGAACAGCGGGGCTACGCCCGCGCGGGCTACCGTGGCACCGGCTCCGCGCAGGAGCAGGAGCGCTCCTTCGCGATCCAGCTGCCGCCGCCAAACGTGACCGGCACCTTGCACATGGGGCACGCGTTCAACCAGACCATCATGGACAGCCTGACGCGCTACCACCG
>DATAGN010000368.1:0-1787 GCA_036263715.1 Ramlibacter sp. | reverse complement strand
CACGTTGTGGTCGGTGATCAGCACGCCGATGCCGCGCGACTTGAGGAAGCCGATGATCCGCTGGATCTCGATCACCGCGATCGGGTCGATCCCCGCGAAAGGCTCGTCCAGCAGGATGAAGCGCGGCTGCGTGGCCAGCGCGCGGGCGATCTCGACGCGGCGGCGCTCGCCGCCGGACAGGGCCGGAGCGGGCGAATCGCGCAGGTGTTCGACACGCAGGTCCTGCAGCAGCCCGGTGAGCCGTTTCTCGATCTCGTCGCGCGACAGCGACTTGCCGTCCGGGCCGCGCTGCAGCTCCAGCACCGCGCGCACGTTCTCCTCGACGTTCAGCTTGCGGAAGATCGACGCTTCCTGCGGCAGGTAGGACAGGCCCAGGCGCGAGCGGCGGTGGATCGGCATGTGCTCCACCGACTTGCCGTCGATGGTGATCTCGCCGCCGTCGGCGCGCACCAGCCCCACGATCATGTAGAAGGACGTGGTCTTGCCCGCGCCGTTGGGCCCGAGAAGGCCCACCACTTCGCCCTTGTCCACGGCCAGCGACACGTCCTGCACCACCTTGCGCCCGCCGTAGGTCTTGCGCAGGTGCCTGGCCTCCAGGCGGCTCGACACCGCGACGGAAGCGTCGGCGTGCACCGTCTCCGCGTCACCCATCAACGGCTCTCCGGACGCAGCGTCGTCGCGGGGCGCAGCCGCGCGGCGGCCGATGCGGCGCCGGCGGGCGCGGCGGCTGCCGCAGCGGCCGCGGGTGCACTGGCGGAGGCGCGGGGCGCCAGCGTCGCGCGCACGCGCCCGCCCGGATTCGACGGCGTCGCACCGGCAGTGGCGCCGTCCACCGTGAACTGGTCGGTGGTGTTGTCGTAGGTGATGACGGAGCCGCTGGTCTCGTCGTTGATCGTGGCTCCGCGCAAACGCCGCATCTCGGCGCGGCCGATGAACTTCACGCGGTCGGCCTTGCCGTCGTACTCGATGGTTTCGCCCTCGCCCTCGATGTACTCGTCGACGCCCTCGCGCTTCTGGCGGAAGAAGGCCTGCTTGCCGGGTTCGGCCGTGACCACGCCGAACTGGTAGCCCTCGGGGTCCTGCTTGACGGTCACGCGCGCGCCGCGGATGACGATCGTGCCCTTGGTCACCACCACCCTGCCGGTGAAGACGCTGGTCTGCTGCAGGTCGTCGTAGCGCAACGCATCGGCCTCGACGTTCATGGGCTTGTTGCGGTCGGCTTTCTCCGCCAGCGCCAGGGGGGCGGCGAGAGCCAGGGCCAGGGCGAGCGCGAAGGGGGCGGTGGTTCGGTTCATAAAGGGCACGAATCTTGCTCGCATTGTAGCGAGGCCAAAGCAAAAGCCCGCTTGCGCGGGCTTTTCCATCCGGTTCCCGAGGCTGTTGCCAGCCGCCCGTCAGGCCTACTTCGCCTTGCGCGCCTCGGCCACGAGGGCGTCGACGACCTGCAGGGCGCGGTCCATGTTGCCGGCGAGCTCGCCGTCCGTGTAGAAGCGGCCGGCCACGCCCATGGCGGGCACGCCGTCGACCTGGTAGGCGTCCTGCAGCTGCTTGGCCCGGCGCGCCTTGGTGGACACCGAGAAGGAGTTGTACAGCTCCTGGAACTTGGCCTTGTCCAGCCCGTTCTTTTCGGCGAAGGCGAGGATCTGGTCTTCGCGGTTGGTGGCTTCCTTGCGCTGGTGGATGGCCTCGAACACCTTGGGGTGCAGCTCGTCGACCTTGCCCATGGCTTCCAGCGCGTAGTACAGGCGCTGCTGGGGCACGAAGTCGTCGCGGAAGGCCACCGGCAC
>DATAGN010000367.1:0-3553 GCA_036263715.1 Ramlibacter sp. | reverse complement strand
CGCGACGAGCAGGAGGGGTTGGAGGCGCGGCCCCATGCGCCAGTGTAGGACGGCCGGACCGGATCAGTTGTCGCTGCCCGCGTTGGGGAAGAAAAGCTGCTCGCTGCCGATGCGGTAAGCCGCGATCGCCTGCTGCCCCGCCTGCGAGGTCACCCACTCGACGAAGCGCGCCGCCTCGGCGTGCTTCACGTGCGGGAACTTGCGCGCGCTCACGGCCACCACGCCGTACTGGTTGAACAGGCGCCGGTCGCCCTCCACCAGCACCGCGAGCTCGCCGCGGTTGCGAAAGCTCAGCCAGCTGGCGCGGTCCGCCAGGACGTACGCGCCCGTCGACGAGGCGATGTTGAGCGCCGGGCCCATGCCGCAGCCGCATTCGCGCACGCCGCTGCCGGCGCGCGTGCCGGCCAGCTGCCAGAAGCGCTTTTCCGCCGCGTCGGTGCCGCTCTTGTCGCCGCGCGAGACGAAGCGGGCGTCGGCCGCCGCGATCCTGCGCATCGCCGCCACGATGTCGGGGCCCTTCACGCGCGCGGGATCCGACGCGGGGCCCACCAGGACGAAGTCGTTGTACATGACGGGATGCCGGCGCTCGCCGAAGCCGTCGGCGACGAATTTCTCCTCGGCGGCCCGGTCGTGCACGAACAGCACGTCGGCGTCCCCGCGCCGGGCCATGTCGATGGCCTGTCCGGTACCGACCGCGACGACCTTCACCGCAATCCCGGTGGCCCGCTGGAACTGCGGCAACAGGTGGGCGAAGAGCCCGGATTGCTCGGTGGACGTGGTCGACGCCATCACGATGCTCGATTGCGCCCAGCCCGCACCCGCAGCGAGCGCGAGCGCGGCGGCGCACAGGACGCGACGCACCAGCTTCATCCCAGTTCTCCCTTGACGAACAGTTCGGCCTCGCGCGAGGTCTCGCCCAGCGGGCCGCCGAAGAAGTCCTGCACCGGCAGGTCGGCCAGCACGCGGCCGCGCTCCATGTAGACGACCCGCGTCGCCAGGCGCTTGACCTGGCCCAGGTTGTGGCTGGCGAAGACCAGCGTCATGCCGGACTGCGCGAACTCCGCCATCAGCGTCTCGACCTCGCGCTTGGCATGCGGATCGAGGCTGGCCGTCGGCTCGTCCAGCAGCAGCACCTGCGGCTGCAGCGACCAGGCGCGCGCCAGCGCGACGCGCTGCAACTGCCCACCGGAAAGCGTGCGGGCGTTGCGCAGCGCGACGTCCGCGAGGCCCACGCGCCGCAACGCCGCCAGCGCCTGGACTTTCGCGGCCCGCCAGCCTGCGCCGCCGAGCCACAGCCCGAGGGCCACGTTGGTCAGCACCGACGCGCGCAGCGCGAAGGGCCGCTGGAACACCATGGCCTGCCGCATGGCGCCCTCGCGTGCGATGGCGCCGGCCGTGGGCGCGAGCAGCCCGTGCAGCACCCGCAGCAGCGTGCTCTTGCCGCTGCCGTTGGCGCCGATCAGCGCGATGCGCTCACCCGCGGCGATGCGCAGGTCCACGCCGGCCAGCGCGTGCACGGTTCCGTAATCCAGGTCCACGCGCTGCAATTGCACCCATCCCGTCATCAGGCGGCCGCCCCCTGCAGCACGACGCCCTCGGCGTGCGCACCGCGCCAGCGGGTGATGGCGGCGATGACGGCGTTGAGCGCCAGCACCACCACCAGCAACACGGCCCCGAGCGCCAGCGCCAGCGGCAGGTCGCCCTTGCTGGTCTCCAGCGCGATCGCCGTGGTCATCACGCGCGTGTAGCCCTCGATGTTGCCGCCGACGATCATCACGGCGCCCACCTCGGACACCGCACGCCCGAAGCACGCGAGCAGCACCGTCACCAGCGCATAGCGCTCGTCGAAGGCCAGCAGCAGGCTGCGCAAGGCAGGCCGCGCGCCGAGCGACGCGAGCTGCTCGCCGTTCGCCCTGTCGGCGTCCTCCACCACCTGTCGCGTGAGCGCCGTGCACACCGGCAGCACCAGCAGCACCTGCGCGAGCACCATCGCCTGGAACGAGAACAGCCAGCCGAGAAAGCCCAGCGGGCCGGAACGTGACAGCAGCAGGTAGACCACCAGGCCCACCACCACGGAAGGGACCGCCAGCAAGGTATTGAGCAGCGTGACCAGGGCCCCCCGCCCGGCGAAGCGCGCCACGCCCAGCCAGGCACCGAACACGAGGCCCAGGAAGCAGCCGATCACGCAGGCGGCCCCGCTCACCGCGAGCGAACGGCCGACGATGGACCACAGCAGGGGATCCGCGCCCGCCACCAGGTCCGTCGCGCGCGCCAGCCCCTCCCCAAAGGTGTTCATGGGCCGGGATTGTCGCGGTTCGCGCAGCGCGCCGCGCTCATGGCTTGCGAGTTATGAAGGGGGCTGCATAGGCATACTTCCCCCATGCGCCACGTGCAGCTCTCGTACGACTTCGCGGCCCGCCGGCAGGACGGCTGGGTGCGCAATGCGCTGGCGGACCTGCTGCATGCCGTGCAGGAACAGGGCTCGATCTCGGCTGCCGCGCGCACGCTGGGCCTGTCGTACCGGCACGTATGGGGCGAGCTGCGGCGCTGGGAGGCGCAGCTGCAGCAGCCGCTGATCGTGTGGGAGAAGGGGCAGCGCGCGCGCCTGGCGCCCTTCGGCGAGAAGCTGCTGTGGGCCGAGCGGCAGGCGCAGGCGCGGCTGGCGCCGCAGATCGAGGCCCTGCATGCGGAACTGGAACGCGCGTTCGCGGTGGCGTTCGATGCGCAGGCGCAGGTGCTCACGCTCTTCGCGAGCCACGACGACGGCCTGTCCCTGCTGCGCGGCGCCGCGGTCGAACAGGGCCGCCTGCACCTGGACATCCGCTTCCTGGGCAGCGTCGACGCGATCGCGGCCCTGAACGCCGGTCGCTGCACGCTGGCCGGCTTCCATGCTTCGCACCAGCCCGGGCTGGGCAGCCACACGCAACGCAGCTACCAGCCGCTGCTGCAGCCCGGGCGGCACAAGCTGATCGGGTTTGCGCAGCGCACGCAGGGCCTGATGGTGGCCGCGGGCAATCCCCTGAAGCTCGCAACCCTGGCCGACCTGGTGCGCAGGCGCGCCCGTTTCGTCAATCGCCCCGCCGGCAGCGGCACGCGATTGCTGTGCGACGAACTGCTGGAACGCGAGCGCATCGGGGACTCGGATGTCAGCGGCTACGAGCGCGAGGAGCCTTCACACGCGGCGGTGGCGCAGGCGGTGGCCTCGGGCAGTGCCGATGCGGGCCTCGGCATCGAAGCGGCGGCGCGTGCGCGCGGCCTCGACTTCGTGCCGCTGCTGTCGGAGCACTACTACCTGGTGTGCCTGAAGGAGGCGCTGGAAGAGGCGCCGATCGCGGCGCTGCGCCAGGTGCTGCAGACCGCGCAGTGGCAGGAGGCCCTGCGCGGCTTGCCGGGGTATGCGCCGTGGCGCAGCGGTGAGGTGTTGAGCCTGAAGCAGCAGTTGCCCTGGTGGAAGTTGCCACCAAAGAAACGACGGACGTCGTAGGTTGGGTTGCGCGCAGCGCACCCCAACAACCCGGGCGATGGTGTTGGGGTGCGCTGCGCGCAACCCAGG
>DATAGN010000366.1:0-5006 GCA_036263715.1 Ramlibacter sp. | reverse complement strand
GGCGCCACGATCTTGCCGGTCTGGCCGACCTGCAGGTCGTTGGGCGCATAGCCTGCATCCACCGCGGCGCGCGAGGCGCCGATGGCAGCGCCGAGCTTGTCCGCCAGCGGCTCCAGCACCTCGTGGAACTTCTCCGAGGAGCCCATCGCGCGGCCGCCGGAGACGATGATCTTGGCCGCGGTCAGCTCGGGACGGTCGCTCTGCGCGATCTCCTGGCCGACGAAGCTGCTCTTGCCGCTGTCGCCCACCGCATTGGCGGTTTCCACGCTGGCGCTGCCGCCCGTCGCTGCCGCCGGATCGAAGCCCGTCGTGCGCACCGTGATCACCTTGATGGCGTCGGCGCTCTGCACGGTCGCGATCGCGTTGCCGGCGTAGATCGGACGCTCGAAGGTGTCGGGGCTGTCGACCTTGGTGATGTCGGAGATCTGCGCCACGTCCAGCTTGGCGGCCACGCGCGGGGCGATGTTCTTGCCGCTGGCGGTGGCCGGGAACAGGATGTGCGAGTAGTTCTGCGCGATCGCGAGCACCTGGGCTGCCATGTTCTCGGCGAGGCCGTGCTCGAAGTGCGCGCCCTCGGCATGGATCACCTTGGCCACGCCGGCGATCTGAGCGGCGGCCTTGGCGGCTTCGGCCGCGTTCGCGCCGGCCACCAGCACGTGCACGTCGCCGCCGCAGGCAGCCGCCGCGGTGACGGTGTTGAGGGTCGCGCCGCGGATGGACGCGTTGTCGTGTTCTGCGATGACGAGAGCTGCCACTTAGATCACCTTCGCTTCGGTCTTGAGCTTCTGAACCAGGGTGGCCACGTCCGGCACCTTCACGCCGGCGCCGCGCTTGGCCGGCTCGGTGACCTTCAGCGTCTTCAGGCGCGGCTTGACGTCCACGCCCAGGTCCTCGGGCTTCACGATGTCCAGCTGCTTCTTCTTGGCCTTCATGATGTTGGGCAAGGTCACGTAGCGCGGCTCGTTCAGGCGCAGGTCGGTCGTGATCACCGCCGGGATCGACACGGAGATGGTCTCCAGGCCGCCGTCCACTTCGCGCGTGACCAACGCCCGGCCGTCCGCCACCTCGACCTTCGAGGCGAAGGTCGCCTGCGGCAGGTCGGCCAGCGCCGCCAGCATCTGGCCGGTCTGGTTGCAGTCGTCGTCGATCGCCTGCTTGCCCAGGATCACCAGGCCGGGCTGCTCCTTGTCGACCAGCGCCTTCAGGATCTTGGCCACGGCCAGCGGCTGCAGTTCCTCGTCGGTCTGCACGAGGATCGCGCGGTCGGCGCCGATCGCCATGGCCGTGCGCAGCGTTTCCTGGCATTGCTGGACGCCGCAGGACACGGCGATCACCTCGGTGGCGACGCCCTTTTCCTTCAGGCGCACCGCCTCTTCCACCGCGATCTCGTCAAAGGGATTCATGCTCATCTTGACGTTCGCGATGTCCACACCGCTGGAGTCCGACTTGACGCGGACCTTCACGTTGTAGTCCACCACCCGCTTGACCGGGACCAGGACCTTCATGCTGCGCACTCCTAGAGTAATTCTTGAATTGACGTGGACGTAAACGGGAAATTCTATGCGGCGGTGCGAGGCGAGCCTCGGCGCGTCCGGGGTCGCGGCAAAAAAGAACGACCGTTCGTTTTTGATTATAGGCCATGCGGGTAAGTCAGGAACGAGCGGGTTAATCCTGCCGCGTACATTGCACCGCACTTGACTACAAGGAGATCGTTGGATGAACCGCTGCCTGCTCTCCCTCGCCGCGCTGGCCGCCTTCGGCACCGCCGGCACCGCCACCGCCCAGATCGTCCTGACCACCTCGAGCTGGGTACCGCCCACGCACGCGCTGACCGTGGCGCAGAAGGAATGGTGCGACCTGGTCGAGAAGAACGCCAACGGCAAGATCAAGTGCAACCACCTGCCGCGCGCGGTGGCGGCGCCCCCGGGCACCTTCGACGCCGTCAAGAACGGGCTGGCCGACGTTTCCTTCACGGTGCACGGCTACACGCCGGGCCGCTTCATCACCACGCAGATGGCGGAGTTCCCCTTCCTGGGTGACGGTGCAGAGCCGCTGTCGGTGGCCTTCAACCGGGTGGCGATGAAGAACCCGGCCATCCTGCAGGAGCACCAGGGCGTGCACGTGCTGGCCTTCTTCACGCACGGCCCCGGCATCGTCTTCAACACCAAGCGCGCGGTGACCAGGCTGGAGGACCTGCAGGGCCTGAAGTGGCGGGTGGGCGGCGGCATGGTCAACGAGATCTCCAAGGTGCTGGGGATGAACGTCACCCTGAAGCCGGCGCCGGACTCCTACGAACTGCTGTCCGGCGGCGTTATGGACGGCACGCTGTTCCCCGCCGAATCCATCGAGTCGTTCAAGATCGACAAGGTGATCAAGTACGCGACCACCTTTCCGGGCGGCCTGTACAACACCAGCTTCGTGTTCATGATGAACCCGGCCACCTACGCCAAGCTGGGTCCCGCCGAGAAGAAGGCGGTGGACGACGCATCCGGCGAAGTCGCCGCGCGCATCATCGGCCGCAACTGGGACAAGGTCGACCGTCGCGCCTTCGCGCTGATGCAGGCCAACAACGTGCAAGTCACGAAGGCCGACGCGAAGTTCGTCGCCGACATCAAGGCCAAGACCTCGACCCTGGAGCAGAAGTGGGCGCAGGACGCGCAGGGCAAGGGTTTGAAGGATCCGGCCAAGGTGCTGGCGGACTTCCGTGCCGAGATCGCCAAGGCGTCGAAGTAAGAAGACCCCGACCGCCGCGTTTTGAACAAGCTGCTGGAGCTCCTGTGCGGGCTGCTCGCGGGCGTTGCCCTGTTCGCGATCATGGCCCTGACCTTCTTCGACGTGCTCGGGCGCAAGTTCGCATCGAACTCGATCCCGGGTTCGCTGGAGCTCACCGAACTGCTGATGGTGGTGGTGATCTTCGGCGCCCTGCCGCTCGTGTCGCGCCGCGGCGAGCACGTCGAATTCGATTCGCTCGATCCCTACCTGCCGGCCTGGTTCCGGCGGCTGCAGGGCGTGTTCGTGCACCTGCTGTGCGCGGCCGTGCTGCTCGGCCTGGGCTGGCTGATGTGGCGAACCGGCGCACAGTTCGGCGAAAGCCATGAGACGACGGCGCAGCTGAAGCTGCCCAAGGCGCCCTTCATCTACGGCATGGCGGTGCTGTGCGCGGTCACCGGCGTGGTCCACCTGGCGATGCTGCGCGTGAACCCCGTGGAACGGGCCGAAGGCGAAGGGGCCGCCCTGTGACGGCGGCCCTTCTTGGCTTCGCGTGCATCTTCCTGCTCGCGCTGCTGCGCGTGCCGCTCGCCTTCGCGATGGGGCTCGTCGGCTTTGCCGGCATCGGCCTCACGCGCGGCTGGCAGCCCGCACTGGCGAGCACGGCGCAGGTGGTGCACGAGACGGGCTTCGCGTACACCCTGTCGGTGATCCCGCTGTTCATCCTCATGGGCAACTTCGTCGCGCGTGCGGGGCTCGCGCACGAGCTGTTCGCCGCGGCGTACGCCTTCATCGGCCATGTCCGCGGCGGCCTGGCGCATGCGACGGTCGCAGCGTGTGCCGGCTTCGGCGCGATCTGCGGGTCGTCCATTGCCACTGCCGCGACGATGAGCAAGGTGGCCTACCCCTCCATGCGCAAGCTGGGGTACAGCGATTCGCTCTCGGCCGGCGTGATGGCCGCCGGCGGCACGCTGGGCATCATGATCCCGCCGTCCACGATCATGGTGATCTACGGCATCATCACCGAGACGCACATCGGCAAGCTGTTCGCCGCCGGCGTCATCCCCGGGCTGATGACGGCGGCGATGCTGATGCTGGCGATCGTGGCGATCACCTCGCGCGACCCCGAACATGCGCCGCCGGGCGTGCGCACTTCCTGGCCGGACCGCTGGCGCGCCTTGCGGGGCATCTGGGGCGTGCTGGTGCTCGTGGTGGTGGTGCTGGGCGGCATCTACGGCGGCCTCTTCACGGCCACCGAGGGTGCCGGCTTCGGTGCCGCGGGCGCCTTCCTCTTCGCGCTGCTGCGCGGCCGCCTTTCCTGGCGCACCCTGTTCCAGACGCTGGTGGAGTCCGCGCGGACGACGGCCATGCTCTTCACGCTGCTGATCGCCGCCACGCTGTTTGCCAACTTCGTGAACTTCACGACGCTGCCCGGCGACCTGAAGGAAGGGATCACGACCCTGGGCCTGTCGCCCACGATGATCATTGTGGCGATGATGGCGATCTACGTCGTGCTGGGCACCGTGATGGAGGAGCTGACGATGGTGCTGCTCACCATCCCGCTGTTCTTCCCGATCGTCACCTCGCTCGGCTTCGACCCGGTCTGGTTCGGCGTGCTGATCGTCATGATCGTGCAGATCGGCCTGATCTCGCCGCCCGTGGGCATGAACCTGTTCGTGCTGAACGCGCTGCTGCCCGGCGTGGGCCTGGGCAACATCTTCCGCGGCTGCTGGCCCTTCGTGCTGGTGATGATCGTGATGCTGGGCCTGCTGATCGCGTTCCCCGGCTTGAGCCTGTGGCTGCCCTCGCTGATGAAGTGAGCTTGCGCCGCCGGCGCTAGCCCACCGCGCAACCCAGGCGGATCTCGAGCCCGCCGGGGCATGGCGCCACGCGCCCGCCCATGCCCCGCAGCCGCAGCCTGGCCGACTCCAGCCGCGGCTCGCCGGGCGGCAGGCTGCAGTTGGCGCCCAGGGCGCACTCGCCGCTGATGCGCACGGCCACCTCGTCGCCCTCCTGCGCCGTGGCCACCTGGATGTGGCCGCGCGCCGTGGCGCACTGGCCGCAGCCCTTTTCCATCGCCTGCAGCAGCGACATCATTACTTCGCTGAGCTGGTCGGGGATCCCCCGGCAGGCGGGCAGGCGCTGCGCCAGGCGGCGCTCGATCGGCGTGCCGTGGAAGCGGGGGTCGTAGGCGACGAACTGGCACACGAGCTCGACCTGTTCGTTGATGTCCACCGGCTCGGGGCTCTGGCCGCCCGCGCGCGCGAAGGTGTTGATGCGCTCGGTCATGCGCGCGA
>DATAGN010000365.1:0-2821 GCA_036263715.1 Ramlibacter sp. | reverse complement strand
GCCGGACTTCGCGCGGCCCGTGTCGCTGGCCGAACTGCAGGAGCTCGACGCGCTGGCCCCCATCCGCCTGCTGACGCTCGCACCCGAAGTGCCAGGCAACCTCGACGCGATCCCGGCGCTGATCGCGGCGGGTTTTCGCGTGCAGATCGGCCACACCGCCGGCAGCTACGAAGATGGCGTCGCGGCGCTGCAGCGCGGCGCGCGCGGCTTCACCCACCTGTTCAACGCGATGACGCCGCTGCACCACCGCCTGCCCGGGATGGTGGGCGCCGCCCTTGCGCACGCGCAATACGCCGAGGTCATCCCCGACCTGCTGCACGTGCATCCCGGCGCGATCCGCACGGCGCTGCGCTGCATCCCGTGCGTGTACTGCGTCACGGATTCGACCGCCGCGACGGGCATGCCCGACGGCGAATACAAGCTGGGTCGCCAGCCGGTCACCAAGTGCCTGGGCGGCGTGCGCCTGGCCGACGGCACGCTCGCCGGTTCCACGCTCACCATGGACCGCGCGCTGCGCAACCTCGTCGACGTGATCGGCGTGCCGCTGGACGACGCGGCGCGGCGCTGCGCGACGCATGCCGCGGACTTCCTCGGCCTGGAGGATCGCGGCCGCCTCGTGCCGGGCGCGCGTGCGGACGTGGTGGTGCTCAATCGCGACCTGAAGATCCAGGAAGTCATGATCGAAGGAGGTGCGACCCATGTCGCGCATGCTCGATGAAGCGCGCGAGGCGCCCGCCGCGGTGGCGCGCCAGTTGCGCGAGGACACGGACCAGTGGCAGGCGTTCGGCGCCAGGTTGCGCGCGCAGCCGCCGACAGCGCTGCTGACGATCGCCCGCGGCAGTTCCGACCACGCCGCGCACTACGCCGCGTACATGATCATGGCGCGGCTGGGCCGGCTGGTGACGTCGATGCCGATGTCGCTGATCACGCTGTACCAGTCGCAGATCCGCTGTGAAGGCCTGGCCTCGCTCGCGTTCTCGCAATCGGGCCAGAGCCCGGACCTGGTGGGCCCGACGCAGTACTTCCGCAACTGCAAGGCCATCACCTGCGCCTTCGTCAACGATCCCGATTCACCGCTGGGGCGCGCGGCCGAGTGGCTGTTCCCGCTGCACGCGGGCCCGGAGAAGAGCGTCGCCGCGACCAAGAGCTTCATCGCGCAACTGGTTGCCGGGGCGCGCCTGACCGCCGCCTGGCAGGACGATGACGCGCTGCACCAGGCGCTGGCGGCTCTGCCCACCGCGATGGAGCAGGCGGTGCGGCAGGACTGGACGAGCGCGCTGGACATCTTGCAAGATGCGGACCGGCTCTTCGTCGTCGGCCGCGGGCTGGGCCTGCCGGTGGCGATGGAGGCGGCGCTGAAGTTCAAGGAGACCTGCGGCATCCAGGCCGAGGCGTTCTCGGGCGCGGAGATCCAGCACGGGCCCATGCGCCTGATCGAGGAGCACTATCCGCTGCTGGTGTTCGCGCCGCGCGGGCCCGCGCAGGCCGGCCTGCTCGAATTGGGGCGCACGATGCGCGCACGTGGTGCACGCGTGCTGCTCGCCGCGCCAGCGGGCACCCCGGAAGCGAACCTCACGCTGGTGGAAAGCGCGGTGCCCGAGCTCGATCCCGTGTGCGCGATCCAGAGCTTCTATCCCATGGTCGAAGCACTCGCGCGGGCCCGCGGCAACGATCCTGACAGTCCTCCCCACCTCAAGAAAGTGACCAAGACGAGCTGAGTGCGGCATCGCTGATCGCGTCGCCGAATCCTGCGCAAACGCAGTGTCGTTTACACGCCTCTCTCGTTTGTCCCTAGCAACTCTCGCCCCTTGTTTTTATCTACCGTTCACCTACAGTGAAGTCGGCGTTTGGCCTACAGCCCACGCTGAGGCAGGACGCCGGTGCGAGAGTACAGTGACAGACGCACTTGGCCACACCGGTGCAGTGCGCAAACGAAGGAGGCTTCATGGACGTCGTCCGCAATTTCCTCACGCGTTACGAGCAAAAGCGCGAGGAAGAATTGTCGATCGAGGAGTTTCTCGACCTCTGCAAACGGGAGCCGCTGACGTATGCCACGGCTGCCGAACGCATGCTGGCCGCGATCGGCGAACCGGAGATGGTGGACACCAGGCACGACCAGCGCCTGTCGCGCATCTTCGGCAACAAGGTCATCCGCATCTACCCGGCGTTCAAGGACTTCTACGGACTCGAAGAGCCGATCGAACAGGTGGTCTCGCACTTCCGCCACGCCGCGCAAGGGCTGGAAGAGAAGAAGCAGATCCTGTACCTGCTGGGCCCCGTCGGCGGCGGCAAGTCGAGCATCGCCGAACGCCTGAAGCAGCTCATGGAGCAGGTGCCCTTCTACGCACTGAAGGGCTCGCCGGTCAACGAATCGCCCCTCGGACTTTTCAGCAACGACGAAGATGGCCCGCTGCTGGAACAGCAGTTCGGCATCCCCCGCCGTTACACGCAGAAGATCATGTCCCCGTGGGCGGTCAAGCGCCTCGAGGAATACGGCGGCGACATCCGCAAGTTCCGCGTGGTCAAGCGCTTCCCGTCCATCCTCAAGCAGTGCGGCATCGCCAAGACCGAGCCGGGTGACGAGAACAACCAGGACATCTCCTCGCTGGTGGGCAAGGTCGACATCCGCAAGCTGGAAAGCTTCGCGCAGGACGACCCGGACGCCTACAGCTACTCCGGCGGCCTGTGCCTGGCCAACCAGGGGCTGCTGGAATTCGTCGAGATGTTCAAGGCGCCCATCAAGGTGCTGCACCCGCTGCTGACGGCCACCCAGGAAGGCAATTTCAAGGGCACCGAGGGCTTCGGCGCCATCCCGTTCGAC
>DATAGN010000364.1:0-1833 GCA_036263715.1 Ramlibacter sp. | reverse complement strand
ACTTCGGCTGGGTGAGCAAGATCGCGTTCCAGGCCGGGACGCACCACGTCTTCACGCTCGGAGACGATCGCACCGGCACGCTGCTGCAGCGCGCCGCCGGCCACAGCGACTGGCAGGAGCCCGTCGCCCGGGCAGAGGACGACCTCGCGGCGATCCTCTACACCAGCGGCACCACGGGGCGCAGCAAGGGCGCGATGCTCACGCACGGCAACCTGCTGTCGAATGCCGAGGTGCTCAAGACCTATTGGGGCTGGCGCGAAGGGGACGTGCTGATCCACGCCCTGCCGATCTTCCATGTCCACGGGCTCTTCGTCGCGCTGCACGGCGCCCTGCTGAATGGCAGCAGGATGATCTGGTTCGGCCGGTTCGAGCCGAAGAAGGTGATCGAGCGCATGCTGGATGCCACCGTGTTCATGGGCGTGCCGACGCTCTACACGCGCATGCTGGCCGAATCGCGCCTGAACAAGGTGGTGGCACGCAACATGCGGCTGTTCGTCTCCGGGTCCGCGCCGCTGCTGCTGGAGACCTTCAACGCCTGGAAGGAGCGCACCGGCCACACCATCCTGGAACGCTACGGCATGAGCGAGACCATCATGCTGACGTCCAACCCTTATGACGAAAGGGACGGCGAGCGGCGCGGCGGCACGGTCGGATTCCCGTTGCCCGGCGTCGGCCTGCGCGTGCGCGGCGACGATGGCAACGACCTGCCCGCCGGCGAGATCGGCGGCATCCAGGTGAAGGGCCCCAACGTCTTCAAGGGCTACTGGCGCATGCCGGAGAAGACGAAGGAGGAGTTCACCGACGACGGCTGGTTCAGGACCGGCGACGTCGGCAAGATCGACGACCGTGGCTACGTCACCATCGTGGGCCGCAGCAAGGACCTGATCATCAGCGGCGGCTACAACGTGTACCCGGCGGAGATCGAGGGTTACCTCAATGACTTGCCGGGGGTCGCGGAAAGTGCCGTGGTCGGCGTGCCGCACCCGGACTTCGGCGAAGTCGGGGTCGCCGTGGTGATTCCCAAGCCCGGCGCGCAGCTGCAGGGGGAGGACCTCATTGCGAACCTGAAGTCCCAGCTGGCGAACTTCAAGATCCCGAAACGCTGCTTCGTGGTGCAGGAATTGCCCCGCAACACCATGGGCAAGGTGCAGAAGAACCTGCTGCGGGAGCAGCACCGCGCCTTGTTCGCGTGAGCCGCGGCCGGCAGCTTTCGGAATTTTCCCTATTGCGTTTCGAAGGCGGCTCGAACGGCGAATACCGCCCGTAAACTGGCGGCCGCACTGCCGTGGCCATGTCCGCACCGTCCGCCTTGACGTCCGACTCCATCGCGCTTCAGCTCGAGGCCGCGCTGGACCAGTACGACCGCGACACCGGCTCGATGATCGCGGCGTGGCCGGACCTGGAGCTGTATCGCAGCTTCAGCGAGAGCATCGAGAAGATCCGCCTCTACAGCTCCGGCATCCCGGAAGCGCGCGTGCAGTGGGTGGAACTGCTGATCGCGCATGCGGAGCTGGTGCACTTCCTCTGGCGCACCCAGTACGGCAACCAGCCCGCGGCCCTGGCGGAGATCGGTGCCGTCCGTGAGCACCATTCGCGCTGCGTGTCGGCGCTGAGGGAGCGCTGCCTCCGCGTGGTGGCGCACGGGCAGCAAAGGCGTGCCGATCGGGGCGCGGTGAGCTGAGGAAGCAGCGCCTCAGGCGTCCGGCCTGGGCAGCTGCTCGGACTTGTCGCGCAGGATCTTCACGAAGCCGACGGCTTCCCGGTCGGCATTGCGCATCAGCATCAGGATGCCGATGGCGGGAAAGCGCGTGCCGTCCTTGCGCACGTGCACGC
>DATAGN010000363.1:0-4156 GCA_036263715.1 Ramlibacter sp. | reverse complement strand
GCTTCGGGCACGCCGCAGGTGAACTTCCAGGCGTTGCCCACCAGGTTCTCCAGGACCGAGCGCATCAGCCGCACGTCCCCCATCACCGCCAGGCCCGGCTCCACGCGCCAGCTCACGCGCCGCTGCGGATGGTCGGCCTGCAGCCGCTGCAGGATCTCCATGGTCATGTCGCTCACGTTCACCACCGCGCGGATGATGTCGACCTCGGACACGTGCGACAGCGCGAGCAGCCCCTCGATCAGCTGCGCCATGGCATCTGCGTTGGCCTGGATGCGCGCCAGGTAGTGGTGCGCGCGATCCTCGGGCGACAGCGCGGCCAGCTCCTGCTGCAGCAGGCGCGCATAGGAACTCACGCGTTGCAGCGGTGACTGCAGGTCGTGCGAGACCGAGTACGAGAACGCTTCGAGCTGCTTGTTGGCCAGGCGCAGGGCTTCCTGGTTGGCCATCAGGTCGGTGATGTCGCTGTCCACGCCGACCCAGAACAGGACCTCGCCCGCCTCGTCGCGCACCGGCAGCGCGCGGTAGCTGGTGGTGTGGTACGTGCCGTCGTGCGCACGGATGCGGCGCGTGCCCGCGTAGGGCTCGCCGCTGGCGACGCTCGCGCGCCAGTTCTCCCGCACCTGCTCCACGTCGTCCGGATGCAGCAGCCGCATCCACTCGTAGCCGTGCCACTCGGGAGGCGCCCCTCCCACCAGCTCGTACCATGCGTGGCTGAGGAAGGTGATGCGCCCGCCCGGATCCACGGTCCAGAACGGCAGCGGCGCCTGTTCCGCCAGCGTGCGGAACAGGGCTTCCTGGCGCGCCAATTGGCTGGTGCGCTCGGCGATGCGTTCCTCCAGGCTGGCATTGAGGCGCCGGATCTCCTCCATCATCAGCACGCGCAGGGTGATGTCCTGCTGCGCGCCTTGCAGCGAGACCACCTTGCCGGCGGCATCCCGCACCGGCTCCCCGAGCGAACGCACCCATACGTGTCGTCCCGTGGCGGTGACCATCTCCACTTCCACGTCGAAGGGCACCCCCTCGTCCACCGACCTGTTCAGCGCGTGCAGGCCCAGGGGCAGCGACTCGGGCGCGAACATGGCAAAGACGTCCTGGAGCGTGGGCTCCGCATCGGGGGCCAGGTCCAGGATGGCCGCGGCCTCCTCGGAGAAGCTCACCCGCTGGGCGACCAGGTCCGCGCGCCAGTGGCCCATGCGCGTGAGCCGGCCGGCCATGCGCAGCTGCTCCGCCTGCTCGCCCAGGCGCTCCTGCGCCCGCTTGAGCGCGTCGATGTCGGTGGCGGTGCCGAACCAGGAGATCGCATCGCCCAGCTCCTCGCGCACGGGCACGGCGCGCAGCAGCTGCCAGCGGTAGCTGCCGTCGCGGTAGCGCAGCCGGTGCTCGTACTGCACCTCCTGGCCCGCCTGCACCGTGCCGGCCAGGCGCTCCATCATCTCCGTGCGGTCCGCCGGGTGCACGAGGTCCTGCCACCGGCGCCCCAGCGCGTGGTCCTCGCCCTGCCCGGTCACTTCGGTCCAGCGCCGGTTGACGAACTGCACCGCCCCGCGCGCGTCGGCGGTGAAGACGATCTGCGGCATCGCATGGGCGAGCTGCTGGAAGCGCAGCTCGGTGTGCTGGCGGCTGCGCGCCTGCCGCCGCAACTGCAGGGTGAGCGCGATGGCGACGGCCACCGCCACGCCCCACACGGCGCCGGTGAGCGCCGCGAAATTGCGCCAGGGACGCAGGATGCCGCGGTAATCGGAACCGACGGCCACGACGAGGTCCGGGTAGGCCTGCAGCTGGCGATAGGCCACCACGCGCAGCACGCCGTCGATGCTGCTCTCGCGGATGTAGGTGCCCTGCGGCGCGCGCGGCAGGTATTCGGTGAAGATCGGTGTGCGCGCCAGGTTCTGCCCGGTCAGGCTGTGGTTGGCGGGACTGCGCGCGAGCAGCTGGCCATTGCGGTGGTACAGCACGATGGCACCGTTCTCACCCAGGTCGATGCCGCGCCAGAGCTGCTCGAAGTAAGGCGGTTCCACGGCGCCCACGAGCACGGCCCGCAGGCGGCCGTCGGCGTCCCGGATCGGCCGCGCCACGCTCATCATCCACGCACCGGTGGTGCGGCTGCGCTGCACCGGGCCGATGAAGAAGCCGCGCCGCGGGTCGTCGCGAAACGCCCGGTAGTACTCGCGGTCGGCCATCGACTTGCCGATGTTGCCCTCGTCCGAATCCAGGAAGATGCGGCCCTCGAGGTCCACCACCCAGAGCGCCCGCAGGAACGGCAGGCTGCCGAGTTCCGCCCGCAACATGGTGCGCGCAGAGCCTTCGTCGAGGCGCCCCGCCTGCTCCAGCATCTCGATGCGCGCGGCGGCCAGTTGCAGCGTCTGGTCCACCGACTGCAGCGTGCGCGCGGTCTGCTCCGAGATCACGCGCGAGATCGACGCGGTCAGCTCCTCGCCGCTGCGCAGCGCCGCCTCGCGCTGGTAGAGGAGGGCGAACGCGAGCAGCGCACCCGTGAGCAGGGCGATCGCGAGCACCGCCGCCACGTCCCTCAATGGTCTCCTCATGGGCTGCATTGTGCGCTGCGACGCCCGTCCGGCACGCACACGGGTTCCCCGCTGACAGGCCACGGCCGCGCCGCCCCCGGACACTGGCTGCCGGGAAAGCACAGGAGGACACCATGACCCAGCACGCAAAGATCCGTGGTGAAGTCTGCTTCCGCGCGGGGGACGGCGTGCTCATGCCCATCCCCGACGGCGAGGTGGACATCGAAGTGGCCGACGACAGCGTCACGCTGTCCTGGCACGACACCGAGGGGAATGCGGGCTCCGCCGCGATCACCCGCGACGAGTACGAGCGCTACAGCCGCGAAGGCAAGATCCGGCTCGCGCAGTGATGGCCTCGCGCGCTGGGGTCGAAGTCATCCTGCTGGTGCTGGCGTGGGCCGCCGTGCTCGCGGTGCGGCCCTGGCGCCTGCTGCGGCCGTTCGAAGGCCAGGTCCGGCTGGCGACACCCTTGCTGGCGGCGCTGACGGTCCTGCCTTGGCTGTGGGCCTGGCCGGCGCTGGCCTCGCTGCCGCTGCCCATGCGCTGGTCCGGCGCGCCCCTGGTCGTGCTGCTCGTGGGCTGGCCACTGGCCATTCCGGTGGTGACGGTCGCCGGCCTGGCCACGATACTCACCAGCGGCGCCAGCTTCGCGCAGGCGCTGTCCCTCACCGTGTGGGTCGGCGTGCTGCCGGCTACCGCGACGCTGATCCTGGGTTACGCCGTGCGCAAGGGCTTCGGTCCGCACCCGGTCGCGTACATGCTGGGTCGCGCCTTCCTCGTGCCCATGGTGGCACTGGGCGCATGCGGCTTGCTCGCTGCGGCCCTGGGGCCGGCATGGAACGGCATCACCGGCGACCTGCAACGCATCGCCGTGGCGTTGCTGGCCATGGGCGAGTCGGCGTGGACGTGTGCGCTGGTGAGCCTGCTGGTGGCCTACCGGCCGCACTGGCTGGCCACGTGGTCCGACGCCATGTACCTCGGCCGCCCGGCCGCTGCGCGGGCGCGCCCCGTCGTTCGCCGCTGAGCCAGCCACCGAGAATCCCGGCGACGGGTGCGGCGACTCGCCGGGTGCTATCGTCGCGCCCATGCTGTCCCTGGCCCGCTCCGCTTCCCTTGCCGCTGCCGCGCTTCTCGCGGTGTCCGCGCAGGCCGCCGACGTGGAGCAGGTGGCGCTGCGCGGCGCGCCGGCCAGGGTCGCCGGCATGTGGTGCGGCGCCGGCGCGCTGAGCTCCTTCACGCTGCAGATCGCCCAGAGGGTCGAACGCTTCGAGGCCCAGCTGGTGCGCAAGGGCCGCGTGCGCGAGATCACCGGCCGCATCGACGGCGCCCTGGTGCGCACGGATCCGCAGCGCGACGAGACCCTGGAACTGCTGGCGCGCGGCAACGAACTGCGCATCGTCGGCGCCACCGGCCCGCTCGCCCTCCTCCAGGGACAGTTCTTCACCCGCGCCGCCGGCGGCAGCTGCCCGCGTTGAGTACCGCCGCGTGGCTGTGGGTGCCCTTCGTCCTGTGGGCGGCGCTGGCACAGACCGCGCGTAACGCAGCCCAGCGCTCGCTGGTCGCGCAGGCCGGCACCCTGGGCGCCACGCTGTCCCGCTTCCTGTACGGCATCCCTTTCGCGGCGGCCATCG
>DATAGN010000362.1:0-3326 GCA_036263715.1 Ramlibacter sp. | reverse complement strand
ATGATGGAGTTCTACGCGGCGTACTGGAACTACCGCGACCTGATGGACTTCACCGAGGCCCTGCTGCGCGACGCGGCGCAAAAGGCCGTGGGCACGCTGCAGCTGACCTATGCGGGCAAGGACGTCGATCTGGCCAAGCCGTTCGAGCGCCTGACCATTCCCGAGGCGATCGTGCGCCACACGGATGCGGGCGACAACGTGCGCAATCGCGACTGGCTGGTCCAGCAGCTGCGCAAGCTGGGCATGACGGAGGAGAAGGAGCGCCTGTCCGCGCGCTCGCTCGCCTCGCTGCAGGTGCTGTTCTTCGAGGAGAAGGTGGAGGAGAAGCTGTGGCAGCCCACCTTCATCATGGAGCACCCCACGGAGATCTCGCCGCTGGCACGCGCCAACGACGAGCGCCCGGAGGTCACGGAGCGTTTCGAGCTGTACATCACCGGGCGCGAGCTGGCCAACGGCTTCTCGGAGCTGAACGACGCCGAGGACCAGGCCGCGCGCTTCCAGGCGCAGGTGAGCGCCAAGGACGCGGGTGACGACGAGGCCATGTTCTTCGACCACGACTTCGTGCGGGCGCTCGAATACGGCATGCCGCCGGCGGCCGGCTGCGGGATCGGCATCGACCGCCTGATGATGCTGCTGACCGACAGCGCCAGCATCCGCGACATCATCCTGTTCCCCGCCCTGCGCCGCGAAGGCTGATGGCGCGCAGGGCCGCGCTCGGCATCGATTTCGGCACGTCCAACTCCGCGGTCTCGCACCTCGGCGCCGATGGCCGCGCGGTGCTGGTGCCGCTGGAAGGCGACGCCACCGCCATGCCCACCGCGGTGTTTTTCAACACCGAGGAGCCGGGGACGCACTACGGGCGGGAGGCGATGGGCCTGTACCTGGCGGGTGTCGAGGGACGGCTGATGCGCTCGCTGAAAAGCCTGCTCGGGAGCAGCCTCGTGGACGAGGAGACGGCCGTCGGCAGCGGCACCATGAGCTTTCGCGCGATCATCGCGCTGTTCCTGCGGCAGCTGCGGCAACGTGCGGCACGCCACCTGGGCGAGGACCCGCGCGTGGCCGTGATCGGCCGGCCGGTGCACTTCGTCGACGACAACCCCGCCCGCGATGCACGGGGCCAGGAGGCCCTGGAAGGCGCGGCGCGCGAGGCAGGGTTCGAGGAGGTGTCCTTCGCATTGGAGCCGATCGCGGCGGCCCTGGATTACGAGCGCCGCCTCGACCGCGAAGCCGTGGTGCTGGTGGTGGACATCGGCGGCGGCACCTCGGACTTCACGGTCGTGCGGCTGGGACCCAGGCGCATGAAGCGGCGGGATCGCGCCAGCGACATCCTGGCCACCAGCGGCGTGCACATCGGCGGCACGGATTACGACCGGCGCCTGAACCTGCAGCAGGTGATGCCGCTGCTGGGCCTCGGGCACATCGGCCCGTCGGGGCGCGAAGTGCCCAGCGGCACCTTCTTCGACCTGGCGAGCTGGCATTTGATCCACAGGATGCACTCACCGCGGGCGCTGCGCGAGGCCCGCGAGCTGCGCGTCGACTACGCGGAACCGCGCCTGCATGCCCGGCTGATGACCGTGCTGGAAGAGCGCCTGGGGCATCGCATCGCCAGCGAAGTGGAGCGCGCCAAGATCGAGGTGTCGCTGCGCGGCGGCCGCGCGGCGGTGGACCTGGATACGGTCGAACGCGGGCTGCTGGCGTGGATCGATGAAGCCGGCATGGCGCGCGACCTGTCTCCCCTGCTCGTGCAGGTGGTCGACTGCGCGCAGAAGTGCGTGCGGCTGGCCGGCGTGAAGCAGCTGGATGCCGTCTATCTCACCGGCGGCTCGTCGGCGCTGCGGCCCTTCCAGGCCTTGCTGCAGGAGCGGTTCGCCGGGACGGCGATCGTCGAGGGGGATCTATTCGGGGGCGTGGCGTCGGGGTTGTCGTACGCCGCCTGAAAACTCCCTCTCCTGCTTGCGGGAGAGGGTGGGGGTGAGGGTCCTGGCGCTCCACCACCCTCACCCCTGCCCTCTCCCGCTGGGCGGGAGAGGGAGAATAGAAATCTCAAGGAATCATCGTCAACGCCCGCATGTACCTCGGTTCCGTCATCAACGCATCCCAGGTGATCGCGGGTCCGCAGGGCAGCAGCGCCAGGCGCCGCTGCTCGCTCATCTCGTCGGCCTGCCACTCGCCACGCTGCAGCGCCACGTCGAGGCCATCGAGCAGTTCGTCGATCGAGGCCCCACCCTTGCTGTTCACCGACTCGTTGCACAGCAAGACCATGTCGCAGCCCGCATTGAGCGCCGCCACCGCGGCCTCGGTGAAGCTCACGTCGCGCCCCTGGATCTTGCGGGCGCCGGCCATGCTGAGGTCATCGCTGAAGATCGCCCCCTGGAAGGCGAGCTGCTCGCGCAGGATCTCCTTGAGCCACAGCGGCGAGAAGCCCGCCGGCAGCGCATCCACCTTCTCGTAGATCACGTGCGCGGGCATCACGCTGTTCAAGGTCATGCCCAGCCACTCGTAAGGCATCGCGTCGTCGAGCAGGATCTCTTCCAGCTCGCGGTCGTCCACCGGGATCTCCAGGTGCGAATCCGCCTTGACATAGCCGTGGCCGGGAAAGTGCTTGCCGCAGTTGGCCACGCCCGCCTGCAGCAGGCCGTGCATCAGCGCGCGCGCCAGCATCGTCGCGATCCGCGGGTCGCGGTGGAACGAGCGGTCGCCGATGATGGAACTGGCGCCGAAGTCCAGGTCCAGCACCGGCGTGAAGCTGAAATCGACGCCGCAGGCGCGCAGCTCGGCACCCAGCACGTAGCCCGCGGCGGTGGCGGCCGACATGGCACGCAGCGCGCCCGAGCCTTCCGGGCCGGCGCGGTCCTGCATCCACAGCTCGCCGAAGCGCCGCATGGGCGGCAGGTGGGTGAAGCCGTCGGTGCGAAAGCGCTGCACGCGCCCGCCCTCGTGGTCCACGGAGATGATCAGGTCCTCGCGCACGTCCTTCATCTCGGCGCACAGCGCTTCCAGCTGCTCGCGGTTGCGCCAGTTGCGGCCGAACAGGATCATCCCGCCGACCAGCGGGTGCGCGAGGCGGCGGCGGTCTTCGTCGCTCAGGGTCAGGCCGGCGATGTCGATGATCACCGGGGCATGGGAGACGGTCATGGTTGTTCTTTCTTCTGTTCGACGATCACGAAGCTCGCCGCGTAATCGGTTTCATCGGTGACGCTCACCTGCGCCGTCAGCCCGCGTGCCTCGCACCAGGCCTTCAGCTCGCCGTGCAGCACGATCACCGGCTTTCCGCTGGCCAGCTTGCCGACTTCGCACGAGCGCCAGGTCATGGGCATGCGCATGCC